>CAZPDR010000046.1:0-6258 GCA_964585495.1 uncultured Candidatus Bathyarchaeia archaeon | reverse complement strand
GAAGGGCGATAAGGTGGCCATCTTCCTGCCGAACTGCCCCCAGTTCGTGATAGCCTACTACGCAATACTGCGCGCTGGAGGCGTGGTAACGGCCGTGAACCCGCTCTACACGGAGCGGGAGCTTGAGTATCAGCTCAATAACGCGGAGGCCATGGGCATAGTAACGCTCGACCTGCTCTACGAGCGCGTGAAGAACGTGCGGCCCCGCACGGGCCTGAAGTTCGTGATAGTCACTAGCCTGAAGGACTACCTGCCCAAGGTGAAGGCTGTCCTGGGCACCCTGCTCAAGAAGATACCGATGGCCAAGGTGGAGCGCGAGGAAGGCGTTTACTTCCTGAAGGAGCTCCTGGCCCGCTACCCGCCGAGGCCCGAGCCCGTGGAGATAGACCCGAAGGAGGACCTGGCCTGCTTGCAATACACGGGCGGCACCACGGGCGTGCCGAAGGGGGCCATGATCACGCACTACAACCTGGTGGCCAACGCCGTCCAGGCCTCCTATTGGCTGAACGCGGAGGAGGCCAAGGAGGTGCACGTGGGCGTCCTGCCCCTCTTCCACATCTACGGCATGACGGTCGCGATGAACGCGCCCATCTACAGGGCGGGCGCCATGATACTCATACCGCGCTTCGACGCCAAGAAGGTGCTGGAGTCCACCCAGAAATATAAGGCCACCGTGTTCTGCGGCGTGCCCACGCTCTACGCCATGCTGCTCGACCACCCAGACCTGCCCAAGTATGACCTGACGAGCATCAAGTTCTGCATCTCGGGCGCGGCCCCCCTGCCGCCTGAGGTGCAGAAGAGGTTCATGGAGATCACGGGAGGCGTCCTGGTGGAGGGCTACGGCCTCACGGAGGCCTCGCCCGTCACCCACTGTAACCCGCTCGACAGGACCATGAAGACCGTGAAGGTAGGCTCCATAGGCGTGCCCTGGCCCGACACGGATGCGAAGATCATGGACCTGGAGACGGGCACGAGGGAGCTCCCGCCCGGCGAGGTAGGGGAGCTGGTCGTCAAGGGCCCGCAGGTCATGAAGGGCTACTGGAAGATGCCGGAGGAGACGGCACAGGTGCTCCGCGATGGCTGGCTCTACACGGGCGACATAGCGAAGATGGACGAGGACGGCTACTTCTACATCGTGGACCGCAAGAAGGACCTCATCAAGTATAAGGGCTACAGCGTCTACCCGCGCGAGCTGGAGGACGTGCTCTACGAGCACCCGGCCGTGAAGCTCTGCGCCGTCGTGGGCAAGCCAGCACCGGAGGTGGGCGAGATGCCGAAGGCCTTCGTGGTCCTGAAGGAGGGCTACGAGCCCAGCGAGGAGCTGAAGAAGGAGATCCTGGACTTCGTGAACGAGCGCGTGGCGGCCTACAAGCGCATCCGCGAGCTTGAGTTCCGCAGGGAGCTGCCGGTCTCGGCAGCGGGCAAGGTGCTCAGGCGCGTGCTGAGGGAGGAGGAGCGCAAGAAGGCGATGGCGGAGCAGGCTGAAGGGACCTGAGGGAGCTGCTGAGGAAGGCTGTCACGTGCCTATCCCTCCCTGCCCCAGCGTTTTTGGCTCAGGCTTAAGTGATGCTTAGCTGAACATCTGCCCGGGGAGAACATGGTCCTCTTCCCGAGCGAGGAGTGGATCCAGCGGTTCAAGGAGGAGCTGAACAAGAACGAGGCCTACGCTGAGGCCGCCAGGGACTGGGAGGGTGACTTCCTCTTCGTGGTCACGCCCGATGAGGGCCTGGACCGCGAGTATGTGTTTTACGTGGACCTCTATCACGGGAAGTGCAGGGAGGCCTGCCTGCTGCCTAGCCGGGAGGCCAAGAAGGCCGATTTCGTGTTCGAGGGGCCATACTCGAACTGGAAGAAGCTCATCAGGGGCGAGCTGGACCCGATAACGGCCATAATGACGAGGAAGTTCAAGCTGAGGGGCAGCCTGATGAAGGTCATGCGCTACACGAAGGCCGCCTCGGAGCTGGTGAAGACGGCATCGCGCGTGCCCACGGAGTTCAAGTAAGGCTCGTCCTCGTGCGCTCCGCCAGCCCGTCCAATAGCTCCTTAAGCCTCCTCGGGCTCCTGAGCACAAAGATGCCCTTCTTCTCGGCCAGCTCGACCACCTTAGGCGGTATAACGCCAGATTGAGAATAAACCGCCAGGAGATCAGGTCTCTTCCCCCATTTCTCGGCTATGGCGCCAGCTCCCACCTTAAGCTGCTCGACATCCTCTTCCTTGGGCGTTATGGCGATGTCTATGGCTGCTAGGACGCCCCGACCCTCTATCAGGATATCGGCTCCCATGCCGTCCCAATAGATGACCTCGTATTCTGGAGCGTGCCTCCTGAACCAATCACGGAGGAAGGCCCTGACCGTTAGCTCCGCTAATCTCCCCCTCAGCTCTCCTATGGCGCCAGAGAGCCTGGCGTCCTCCCTCGCACGGATTTCCCTCTCTGCCTCAAGAGAGGCCCGTAGGTCGGAGATGGACTTAGCATTATCGGCTACTAACCTAAAGAGGGGTTTAAAGGCCTCCTTGAAGAGTAGGCTCACGGCTCCCCCATAATCCCCTTGCCTAATCAGCTCGTTCAGCAGGTCTCCTGCTCTCTTGAGCGCAGCTTCTACCTCGCCCACCTTCGTCATGGCTCGACCTCTCGGGCTACATGATGGTTTTTCATGCTAAATTTATAAGTCTTTAATGGCGCCCAGGGCCTTCTTGCGTGGCGCATAAGCCTACGTCTCGGCTTAGGCACGGAATCTCTTTATTACGGGGGCGCCTCCTAGCCCTGCGGAGGGCGGGGCCTTGTGGGAGCTGACGTTTCCCCGCACGATAATAATAGGCGAGGGGGCCTTAGACTACCTTGAGGAGCTGAGGGGCCAGCGGGCGCTCATCATAACAGACCGCACCATGCGCTCCCTGGGCATCTTGGACGAGGTGGCGAGGCGCTTAGAGAAGGCCGGCCTTCAGGTCGAGGTCTTCGATGGCGTAGAGCCGGAGCCTTCCAAGCGCATCGTCGAGAGGGCCGTTCAGGTGGCTCGCTCCTTCGGGCCGGACTGGATAATAGGCCTGGGGGGCGGGAGCTGCATGGATGTGGCCAAGGCGGTCTTCGTGCTCTACGAGCGCCCCGACCTGGCCCTGGACGAGATCACGCCCTTGGCCGAGCTGGGCCTGAGGAAGAAGGCCAGGCTGCTGAACATCCCCACCACGAGCGGGACGGGCAGCGAGGCCACCTGGGCCATAGTCATCACGGACGAGCGCGAACAGCGCAAGATGGAGCTCGCCTCCCGCGAGGTGGTGGCCGACGTGGCCATCCTAGATCCGAGCCTGCCGGCCAGTATGCCCCCGCGCCTCACGGCCGACACGGGCTTGGACGCGCTCACGCACGCCCTGGAGGCCTACGTGTCCAAGTGGCGCAACGACTTCTCAGACGCCCTTGCCCTCTGGGCCATAAAGGCCGTGTTCAGATACCTGCCCCGTGCCTACAGGAACGGCCAGGACATGGAGGCCCGGGAGAAGCTCCACAACGCGGCCACCATGGCTGGCATGGCGTTCAGCAACTCCCAGATCTGCATAGCCCATGCCATGGGGCACGCACTGGGCGCCCTCTTCAAGGTGCCCCACGGGCGCTCCGTGGCCGTCTTCCTGCCCTACACGATCGAGTATAATGCCCGCGTGGCTGCCGACCGCTACGCGGAGGTGGCAGACGCCCTGGGCCTGGGCGGGGAGGACGCGGCCGAGAAGACGGCCAAGCTGGTGGAGGCCGTGCGGGAGCTCCTGCGCGAGGTAGACGGCCCCCTGAGCGTGGCCGACCTGGGCATAAGCAGGGCCGATTACGAGGCCAAGCTGGAGGACCTGGTGGACAGGGCCATGAGCTCCACGGGCACCGTGGCCAACCCACGCGACGTGGGAAGGCAGGAATACGCCCGCCTGTTCAAATACGCCTACGAGGGGAAGCCCATAGACTTCTGAACGCCTGAGCAGGGGGCAATTTATTTAAGGCATCGCGTGCCTCCCCGGCCCGGTGGAGGGGATGGGGAAGCCCTTAGGCCTCAGCTTCGAGCTGACGGAGGAGCAGAAGGACATCAAGGCCGCTGTTCGCGAGTTCTGTGAGAAGGAGTTCACGCCAGAGCTGGCCCTTGAGCTGGACCGGAAGGAGGAGTTCCCGATGGAGCTCTACAGGAAGGCCGCCAAGCTGGGCTTCACCAGCATGCGCTTCCCGGAGGAGTATGGCGGGCAGGGCTACGGCATCCTGGAGGACTGCATCGTGGTCGAGGAGATGTGCCGCGCCGACTCCAGCCTGGGCATCGCCATCACGGCCGCCACCTTCGCCAGCGACCTCATCCTCGTGCACGGGACGGAGGAGCAGAAGGAGCGCTACCTGCCCCCCATCTGCCGGGGCGAGTGGATTTCCTCCGGCTGCTTCACCGAGCCAGCGAGGGGCAGCGACCTCGCGTCCAGGCTGGACACGAGGGCCGTGAAGTATGGCGACACCTGGTATATCAACGGCGTGAAGACCTTCATCACGAACGCGCCCGTGGCGAACTTCTTCGTGGTCCTCTGCCAGACGAACCCGAAGGCCCACCCGCCCCACCGCGGCCAGAGCCTCTTCGTGGTGGACCGGGACACGCCCGGCCTGGAGGTAACGAAGCTGAAGGACAAGATGGGCATAAGGCCATCGGTAACGGGCGAGGTGGCCTTCAACGACGTGAAGGTGAAGGACGACGCGCTCCTTGGCGAGCTGAACAAGGGCTTCTACTACGCCATAGACTTCTTCGACAAGAGCCGCGTGGGCGTGGCCGCGCAGGCCGTGGGCATAGCCCAGGGCGCCTTCGAGATAGCCTACAACTACGCGAAGCAGCGCGAGGCCTTCGGCCAGCCCATCATACAGTTCGAGGGCGTCTCCTTCAAGCTCGTGGACGCGGCCACGCTCATAGAGGCCGCCCGCCTGCTGACCTACAAGGCAGCCTGGCATATAGACCAGGGCAAGCCGGACCCGCTCATCACCAGCATGGCCAAGACGTTCGCCAGCGAGGTGGCCGTCCGCGTGACGGAGTGGTGCATAGGCATCCTGGGCGGCTACGGCTACTTCGGCGACTACCGGGTGGAGCGCTACCACCGCGACGCCATAGTAACGACCATCTACGAGGGCACGAACGAGATCCAGCGCCTCACCACGCTCAGGTATCTGCTCAGGCGCCTCTGAGAGGGCGCCCAAGGGGCAGGTAGCCTTCCTTTATGGGAGCTCTCTTGCCTATAGAAGCAGACCGCTCTTCTTGGCTGGCCAAACGAGCGCGAACAGGCCAGCTAAGAGCATGAGCCAACTCAGGCCAGCCTATACCAGGCCAGGTGGAGCATGATGTCGCCTGCCGCCGGGAGGGCGGGAGGTCAGCAAGAGGAGCGGCATCCGAGGGGTAAATGCGTGTTCAGGCAGGCATGCCCCTTGCCTAACCATTATAAACTCACCTCCAGCTTAGGGCCGGGAGGCGTTGGGCATGGCTCAGTTCGAGACCATCAAGGTGGAGCGGGACGAGGACATCCTGTGGATAACGCTCAACCGCCCGCACCGGCTGAACGCCTTCAACGAGACCATGGTGAGGGAGCTCTCGGAGGCCCTGGACCTGGCCGAGGAGGACCCAGGCGTGCGAGCCGTGATCATCATGGGCGAGGGCGATCGCGCCTTCAGCGCTGGCGCCGACATCACCATGTTCCCCAAGCTCAAGCCCCACGAGGCCGTGGAGGCCTCCCGGCTGGGGCAGGAGGTCTTCACGAAGATAGAGCGCATGTCCAAGCCCGTGATAGCCGCCATAAACGGCTACTGCCTGGGCGGCGGCCTGGAGTTGGCCATGGCCTGCGACTTCAGGATAGCTGCCGAGCATGCCGAGCTGGGCAACCCCGAGATCCGCCTGGGCATCATACCCGGCTGGGGCGGCACCCAGCGCATGGTGAGGCTCGTGGGCCTGGCGAAGGCGAAGGAGCTCATCATGCTGGGCGACCGCATACCGGCCGAGGAGGCGCTCCGCATCGGCCTGGTGCACAAGGTCGTGCCCTTCGAGAAGCTCCGCGAGGAAGCCCGCGCCCTAGCCAAGCGCCTGGCCGAGGGGCCGCCCATAGCGCTCAAGTTCGCGAAGTGGCTGCTGAACTTCGGCACCCAGTTCCCGCTCGACATGGGTCAGAGGCTGGAGGCCAGCTGCTTCGGCGTGGTCTTCACCACCAAGGACATGCGCGAGGGCATAGAGGCCTTCATGTCCAAGCGCAAGCCTGAGTTCAAGGGCGAGTAAGCCG
>CAZPDR010000045.1:0-6262 GCA_964585495.1 uncultured Candidatus Bathyarchaeia archaeon | reverse complement strand
GCCACGGGCTCCTGAGGCCCGCCCCTTTGACCTGGCTCGGGAACCCCCGCACCCAGAAAGCGGCCCGTAAAAGAGGGATATAAGCCCTCCCCCATGCCCAGGCCTATCGATCTGATCACCGCTTGGGGGCTGAGTCACGCAGGGGTAACAATGTATGCCTTTAAGGTCTAGGAGGCGGGTGCACGCCACAGGCATCACGAGGATAAGGTGGCGCTGTGCGGCCTTCCTCACGTGGCTTCCTCTAGCCCGTGCTTTACCTTCTCGAAGGCCTCCCTGAGCGTTTTATACATGCCTTCTACGTGCTGCGGTATGACCTTGGTGTTCGCTATCACGGGCATGAAGTTCGTGTCGCCTAGCCACCTGGGCACCACGTGGACGTGCACGTGCTCCTCCACGCCAGCGCCAGCCACGCGGCCTATGTTGATGCCCACGTTGAAGCCGTGGGGCCTGTAGGCCAGGCGGATGGCCTTCATGGCCAGGTTCACGGTCTTCCACAGGTCCAGGAGCTCCTCATCGGTGAGCTCGCATAGGTCCCCTACGTGCCTGTAGGGCGCTACCATGACGTGCCCCGTGTTGTATGGATACACGTTCAGCACCACGTAGCACGTCCGCCCCCTGTGAACGACCTTGTTCTCCTCGTCCTTCCCCGGCTCCTGGAGCCGGCAGAAGAGGCAGCCTCTTGCCTCATGTGCCCGCACGACGTAGGTCATGCGCCAGGGCGCCCAGAGGACGCGGAGGTAACCTCTTCCACCGGTCTGTGCCATCAGGACGAGGTCGGCGTTGGAGTAGGGCACTAGGTCTTCCTCCCCGATGCCGAGCTCGGCCAGGAGCTCCTTGGCCTTCTCCTCGGCTGCCTTCACGTCTAGGTCTGGCCCGGTGCGGATCTCTAGCTCCAGGAGGGCGCCCACGCCCTCTACGTCGTCTAGGTGCACCTCCACGGGGCCCAGCTGGTAAATGGCCCTGCGCTTCCGCACCACCGCCCTAACGGGCAATATTCGCCTGAGGAGCCCCGCCTCCTGCCTCCCAAGCTTTATCACAGTGGCCTCGCAGGGCCTTGGGCCTGGCTGGTCCTCGCGCTCGTAGTAGATGAGCTCGGCCTGCTCTTGTCCTTCTACCTCCCTGAGCTTGAGCCTGCCCCTCGGCACCTCGAAGTAGTAGTCCACCTGCTCGAAGGTGCCTCTCCTCTCGGCTCCCAGGGAGAGGAGCCTCTCCCTGGCCTCCTCGGGCTTCCTCAGCCTGGCCTTTACCTCCACGTTCAAATGCCTCTCCATATCCGCACCACCGCCCGTAGCCCACGCGATTTAAGTCTTTACCTCAGCTCTAGGCCAGCGGGTATCACCAAGTCGGCTATGTCCACGCAGCACTTGCCTATCTCGTGCATGAGGTGGGCTGCCGAGAGGGCCACCGGCCCTAGCTCGCCCAGGAGCTCCGCCCCCTCCTCCACCGACCTGATGGCCTCCCCCAGGGCCTCGATCAGCGCCCCCTTCACTCGGTCGACCAGCTCTGCCTTCTTGGCCAAGAAGGCCCTCACAGCCAGCTCCTGCATTTCCTTCAGCAGGCCCTCGGCCTTCGACAGCCTATCCGAGATGGCCCCTAGGCCAGAGCCGCGCGGGAGCTTGAACATGAGGCTGGCTATGTCCACCGCGTGATCCCCTATGGACTCTATGAGCTTGGCCGCCATCCTGTAGTCGAGGCAGTCGACGGGCGTTAGGCCGAATTTCTCGGCCAGCTTGAGATCTCTTATCGCGGACCTGAGGAGGCGGACGGTGAGGAAGTAGAGCCTGTTCACCTCCTCATCCCGGTCCACGACCATCTCCGCCAGGGCGCGGTCGCCGGTCGAGAGCGCTAGGACGGCATCGGAGTGCATGCTCTTCGTGATGGCGCTCTTACGGGCCAGGAGGGTCCTGGGGTCCACGGCCGACGGGTTCACCAGGCAGTTTAGGACCACGCGCCTCAGGTCCTCCTCCACGATCTCCAGGCCCACGAGCCCCCTCACCACGCGCCTTATGGCGGATTTCATGCTCGCTGAGATGCGGTTGCTGGCCACCACCTCGACGGTATCGTAGCCGAGCAGGTAGGCCCCTATGATGGCCCAGCCCACCTCCTCCGGGCTCTTCCCATCGCAGCGCACCACCGTGCTCGCGGGCCCCTCCTCCTCGCTCAGGAAGGGCTCTATGATGAGCTGCCCTCGCGCGGTCTCGCTCACGGCCAAGATGGTGCCCTTCCTCACGCCAAGCCGTTTAGCCCAGGCCTTGGGGAGGGAGATGACGAGCGTGCCCCTCCCGACCTCCTGCACCTTCCTCAACCTCACGGCCAACGCCCTCATCAGCCTGATCACCGGGCACGCTTAAGAAGGCTAGGTTCCCGCTCTCTGCCAAGATGGGGAGCCCATGAGACGCGGGACGAAGCTGCTCGTGGCCGCGAACTCCGTGTCCTGCCTCAGCTGGGGGCTCTGCTGGACCTACTTGAACTTCCGCCTCTACGACATAGGGGCCTCCTACGCTCAGCTCTGCCTCCTAGACTCGCTTGGGGCGGTGGCCGCCCTTACCTCGCGGATCTGGGGCGCCCTCTCGGACTACTACGGCAGGAGGAAGCCCTTCGCCCTTCTGGGCCTCACGGCCTCGGCCTTCCCCATGGCCCTCATGGCCATCTTCAACAATAACATCTGGGCCCTGCTCTTCGCCTACCTCGTGGCCTACCTGCTCTGGTCCGTGGGCTACCCGGCCTTCATAGCAGCTCTCACGAGCGACCCGGAGAGGGAGAAGGCATCCGCTGCCTTCTTCTTCGTGGGCTCGGTAGGCTGGGCGCTGGGCGCCGGTCTCATGGGACCCGCCGAGCGCTTGCTCGGGCCTGCTGGCGTCTTCTTGGCCTGCCTGGCCATCTCCCTGCCCTTCCCAGCCATCATGGCCTTCTACGAGGAGGGGCCACTGCCCAGGAAGGAGGGGCCTGTGAGTGCCTACGTCAGAGGGGCGTTATCCCTCCGCTTCAGGGCCGGGAGGGGCTTTGGCCTCCTCCTCGGCAGCGTGTTCCTCGCCTGGCTGGGCCTCCAGTGGGCCAGCCCCCTGGCCAGGATGAGGCTCTACGACGCGGTGGGGCGCTCTAAGGAACTCACGGGCCTCATCTGGGCCATTAGCTCCATCATATCCTCCCTGGCAATCTTGGCTGGCGCCCGCGTGGTCAGGCGCATCGGGGCCGTGAGGGTGCTGGCGGCCTCCGTGCTCTCCTACGCGGTCCTCATGCCATGCTTCGCCTTCCTCCAGGACCCGTGTGCCCTGATAGCCGCCTGGCTCATCCCCATCTGGCCCTTCTTCAACCTGGGCTACACGCTCAGCCCAGCGGAGTTCTCCCGGGAGGAGCACAGGGGGGAGGCCATGGGGGCGGAGGAGGTGGCCAAGAACGCTGGCATCATCCTGGGCATCACGGGGGGCCTGATGGCCGACCGCATAGGCCGTGAGAGCAGCCTCATCCTCTCGGCCCTCCCGCTCTCCCTCGCCTTCCTCCTGGCCTGCGCCTGCTACGGGAGGGCCCGGGGCCTCAGAAGAACTTCGTCATGATGTAGGCGTCCTCCCCATCTGGGTAGTAGTGCTTGATGACATCGGTCTTCTTGAAGCCCAGCTTCTCGTAGAGGCTGATGGCCGGGAAATTGCTCACCCGCACCTCTAGGAAGCACTCCTCCGCCCCGTAGCGCTCGGCCATGCGGGACAGGGCCTCCTCCATCATGGCCGTGGCGATGCCCCTCCGCCTGTAGGGCGGCAGGACGGCTATGGAGATCACGTGCCCCTTGCGCTTGCCAAGGCCGAGGAGGCCGTGCTCGATGCGGCACATGATGTAGCCCACTATCTGCCCATCGGCCTCAGCCACTATGAAGAGGTCCGGGTAACGCTTGTGGAGGCTCAGGAAGAACGCCCGGCTGTAGTTCTCGGGCAGGCAGGTGCGGTTTATGTAGATCACCCGGTCGAGGTCCTCCGGCCTGAAGTCCCTCAGCCGGAAGCCCAAGGCCCCTCCCGCCTACCATGATGTCGGCAGCTTATAAGGTCTCCGTGCGGGCAATTCACGTCGAGGCCGCCTTCACCTCAGCACCGGGAGCGTTATGTTGCCGTGTGTCATCACGAGCACCGAGGCATCGCGGCCGACCAACTCGAAGGCCTTCTCAAGGCCCTCCTGGGCCGTGCGAGCTGGCTCAAGCCTGAAGACATCGCGCACCTGTTCCTCGGGCATGGCCGAGACCAGCACTATATGGGCCTTCCGGAGGGCCTGCATGAGGTAATAGGCCTTGTGGCCACCGAGCCTGAAGCTGCTCTTTATCTCGGCCTCCATGTCCTCAAGCGTCCTGAACTTGTTCATCCACTCGAAGAACACCTTGTGCCCGTGGCCCTCCGGGCACTCCGCCACGGCCACCACCACGCCGCCCTCCTTCACGGCCTCAAGGGCCGTGTGAATGCCCTTGTAGGCCTGGTAGAGGTCTATGTCGTGCGGGTGGCCGCCCGGGCTCACGACCACCACATCGGCCTTCTCCTCTACCGGCACCTTGTAGATCTCGTCCACGAGTTCCACGCCCTCCATGAAGGCGCGCTCTAGGTCGCCAGCGAAGGCCTTCACGACTCGGTGCTCTGGGTTCGCGACCACGTTGAGGATGAAGGCCACATCGGCCAGCTTCGCGGCCTCCATCATGTCCTCGTGGACCGGGTTGCCCTCCAGCACGCCCATCCTAGCGTTCGGGTGTAGGAGCATGGCGTGGTTGAACTGTATGGTCCGCGCGGAGGAGACGCCTGGCAGGACGCTCTTCCTGCCGCCGCCATAGCCAGCGTAGTAGTGGAGATCTATGTCGCCCGTGAGGATGCGCACGTCCGCCTCAGCGAAGATCTTGTTCACCTCCACCCGGTTGCCGAAGCTCGTATCGCCTATGTAAACGTGGTCGGGCGCTTGGCAGTCGTGGCTTATCACGCGGACGCGCTTCAGCACCTCTGGCCCCAGGAGGCGCTCGGCCTCCTCCGGCCTCACGGCCCTGTGCGTGCCGCAGGCGAAGAGGACCGTTATGTCCTCGTCCTTCACGCCAGCCACGTTCAGCTCGTCTAGGAGGGGCGGCACCATGAGCCAGCTGGGCGCGGATCTAGTGTGGTCCTCAGCCGTGATGACCACCTTGTCGCCAGGTCCCACGACATCGGCCAGCACGGCCGTGCCTATGGGCTCAGATAAGGCCCTCCTGACCTCGGCCAGCGGGTCTGGGGCAGGAGGCACCTCCCTCGGCTCGATGAGGCCCAGGAAGGCTCTATCGGGCACCTCCAACTTGACCTTGGTCTTCCCGTAGGGGAGCCATACCTCCGGCATAGCCGACACCCGTGCTCATGCGGGCACTTAAGCTTACCGTGGCCTCTTGGGAGCTCCAGCTCGACCTCAGCGGGCTAACGCCTTCCTCAGCTCCTCCAGCGCCCTCCTCAGGCTCTCCCTCCGGGCCTCCAGGGCTATCTCGCTCCTCGTGGCCTCTATGAGCCTCCTGGCCACATCGCACTTGTGCCTAAGCTCGGACAAGACGGCCTGGGCCTCGTCGAGCGATATGAGCTCCATGTAGAGCTCCTCCATGAGAGCCAGGCGGCCTTCTGCCTCCTCCAGGCGGCCAGCCTTCAGGGCCTCCAGAGCGCAGCGCCTCAGCTCGCCAATCACGTCCCCCAGGGCGAGCAGGTATTGGTCGTAAGGCACCTGGAGCTCCTCGGGCGTGGGCGGCTGAGCGCCAGAGATGAGGGCCGTGAAGACTTCTGCCTCCGCCAGCTCCTGATAGGCCGGGTTCAGTATGCCCAGGCCAGCTACATCCGGCCTCTGGAGCAGGAAGGCCCTGAGCTTGGCCAGCTCAGCACGGGCTTCCCCAAGCAGCTTGCGGGCTTCCTCGACCTGGCCCTTGTGAGCTGCGAAGATGGCTCGTTTCGCCTTCTTTATCAGGCGCCTCGCCGCCTTCTGCACGTCCGCCCTGAGCTCGTAGGCCTCTACCACCTTCGCCTGTGCTCTAGCTAGCACCTCAGAGAGCTCCACCAAGGCCCCTCCTCCCGGCCATGGCGTTGGACGATTTAAGGCTCATCTCGCGGGCCTGTCGGCATGGCTTATATATGCCCGATTTGGTCATGCCGCGAGGGCGGTGGACGTGAGTGAGGAGAAGGTGACCATAGAAATCCCCAAGAGGCTCTATGAACAGGTGAAGAAGCACGTGGAGGAGAGCGGGGGCGAGTTCAAGAGCGTGGAGGAGTTCGTGGTCTTCGTGCTTGAGGAGGTC
>CAZPDR010000044.1:0-6330 GCA_964585495.1 uncultured Candidatus Bathyarchaeia archaeon | reverse complement strand
CCAGCTCAGGGCGCGGCATGAGGATGCCCTCTAGGACCAGATCGCCCTTCCTCACGCGGATCCTGTCGCCCACGGAAGCGCCTATGGCCAGCAGGGCCTCCCTCAGCGGCCCCCTGTAGCCCGCGAGCTCCCGGCCTTCTGGCAAGGGCGAGCACCACCTGCGCATGAGAAGAGAGGCGGGCCGCGTGATAAGGCTGCCTCTCGCCCGCCCTCGCTCAGCTCCTGAGCACGAGCCTGAGAGCGCCCGTGGAGCAGATCTCCACGCAGCGGCCGCAGAGCACGCACTCCGGCCCGCCTATGGCCTGGAGCTCCACGATGCCCATGGGGCAGGCACGCAGGCAGGCATGGCACCTGGTGCACGCCTGCTCGTCCAAGGCTATGGCGAGCAGGGAGGCGCGGTTCGCCTGGCCGGACAGGGCGCCGAGGGGGCAGAGGTAGCGGCACCAGGCCCTGGGCGTGTATATGGCCCAGAGAGCCACGGCCGCCAGCACGGCTAGGTGCACGTAGAAGAAGGCTCCCACCCTCGCGCTTGGCATGGCGAGCCTGTAGGGTATGGCCGCGAAGAGGGCTCCCACCGGGCAGAACCAGCAGAAGGTGGTCTCGGCCAGGAGGTAGGCCGATAGGAGCGTCCCGAGCAGGATGGCTGCCTTTCCCTGCCTCCCCCAGGCGTCCAGGCGCGAGCTTGAGGTGCCTGCCAGCCTTTCCCCTGCCCTCCTCCCCGAGAGCCAGGCCAGCAGGTCCTGGAAGGCGCCGAAGGGGCAGAGCCAGCCACAAGCAGCCCGGCCGAGGAAGAGGAAGGCGAGGCCGAGCATGCCGAGCAGGAAGAAGGGGAACCTGCGGGCTGCAGCGAAGTGCTGGAGGGCGCCTATCGGGCAGGCCACCGAGGCCAGGGGGCAGCCGTGGCAGAACATGAAGGGGGCCACCAGGCCGGTCTTGGCCGCTGCCGAGAAGCCAGCGCAGCAGGCCGCGAGCGAGCAGGCCTGTGCTAGAGCGCGCTTGTGCGCCAGCCTGAGCCTGGACCTCATGACAATCCCACGCAGGAGGGGCATAGGTAGCGCACGAGAGCCCTGAGGATGCCATACTGACCTAGCCCGAGCAGGAGGAAGGCGAGCGAGAGAGCGAGCCAGGCGAGGCGGGCGAGGAGGAGGCGCCTGCTAGCCAAGGGCAGCCTCCACCTCCTCCGCCAGCGTCTCACTGTCCGTGAAGCCGATGTGCCTGGCCGCTATGCGGCCCTCGGGGTCCACGACCACGATGGTGGGCACGTAGAGCACTTTGTAGGCGTCCCCCACACCAGCCGTGTCGCGGGCCACGCGCCAGGTGATGCCGTTCTCCTCCGCGTAGGAGCGCAGCACCTCGTCCGTGTCCTCAGGGCTGACGCTTATGGAGATGATGACCACCTCATCGCCGAACTGCTCCTTGACCTCCTTCAGCTCCCCCACCTGAGCCTTGCAGGGCCCACAGTAGGTGGCGAAGAAGTCCAGGATGACCACCTTGCCCCGGAAGTCGCTCAGGGAGAACCGGTGCCCGTATATGTCCTTGAGCGTGAAATCAGGTGCCTTCGGGAGCTCCTGCCCTCCCCCACCGCCCTGCTGCCCGCTCTGCCCGCCGGGCGCTGTGCCGCCGCTTAAGCCCTCCAGGGCGAGGAGTATCACCATGAGGACGAGCACCAGCCCTATGGCCAGCTGTGAGCGCTTCAAGGCCGGGAGGGGCTGGCGGGTGGCATGTGATAAGCCTTGCGCCATTCAGGTATTAACGACCATCCGGGGGCTTACCGCTCGGCAGGGCGGTAAGCTTTTTACTCATACGGCCTCACCCCGGCAGGGCGGGATGAAATGAGCGAGGGCGAGGCCCCCTGCCAGGGAGGCAGGCGCTTCCCCTGGAGCCTCAAGGATGTGCTGGCCAGCAAGGAGATATGGATGTGCGCCTCCTGCTACACCTGCATAGACCGCTGCCCACGCGACGTGGACTTCACGTATGTCAGCCTGGCCCTGAGGAACCTGGCGGCCCGGGAGGGCTTCATACCCGACGCGCTGAGGATGATGGGCAACACCATCCTCCAGACGGGCCTCGTCTACAAGATACCTGCCTCCAGGCTGAAGGCCAGGGAAAAGCACGGCCTGCCGCCTCTCCCGAGCACGGACGTGAAGCAGGTGCGGGAGCTCCTGGAGGCCGTTGGCTTCCCGGCCCTCCTGGCCAAGAAGGCGGAGGGGTGATGGCGTTTGGCCGGCAAGTACCTGCTCTACCTGGGCTGCCTCATACCCTACAGGGAGCTGAGCTACGAGATATCGGCCCGCCGCGTCCTGGCGGAGCTGGGCGTGGAGCTGGCCGAGATGCCCGACTTCAACTGCTGTGGCTTCCCGATAGACGGCATAAGCCATGAGGCCGCCCTCCTCCTCGCGGCCCGAAACCTGGCCATAGCCGAGCGCGAGGGCCTGGACGTGCTCACGCTCTGCAACGGCTGCTACGCCACGCTGCACCACACGGCCCTGGAGCTCCAGGAGGACCCGGAGCTGAAGACGTGGGTGAACGGCCACCTGGCCCGCCTCGGCCTGGAGTTCACGGGCCGCGTGCACGTGAAGCACATAGTCCACGTGCTCCTAGAGGACGTGGGCCTCGACAGGCTGAAGGAGGCCGTGGTGAACCCGCTCGACAAGCTGGTGGTGGCCCAGCACACCGGCTGCCACCTGGTGAGGCCGGCCAAGACCATGCAGTTCGATGACCCGGACAGGCCGCGGAAGCTGAGGGAGCTCATAGCCATCACGGGCGCCAGGTGCGTGGACTACCCGGACGAGGGGCAGTGCTGCGGTGGCCCAATCCTGGGTGTAGATGCCGAGCAGGCCCGCAGCCTCGTGGCCGACAAGCTCAGGCGCGTGAAGGCGGCTGGCGCTCAGGCGCTCATAACTGTCTGCCCAGATTGCCACTTCATGTATGACTTCAACCAGCCCGTGGCCGAGAGGCAGGTGGGCGAGAAGTTCGGCATACCCGTGCTCCACTACACGCAGCTCCTGGGCCTGGCCATGGGCATCAAGCCAGAGGAGCTGGCCTTCGACATGCTCAGGGTGAAGGCAGACGGGCTGCTGGAGGCCATAGGCCTGGCCAAAAAGTAGGGGCCCACCTAGAGGCCTAATGCCTCGGCCAGGATCTCCACCAGGTCCACGACCTGGATGTTCTTTACGTGCTCGAAGTCGGCTGGCACCTTCTCGTTCTGCACGCACGTGAAGTGCACCTTGCACTTGTGGCAGCCGACCACGAGCTGCTGGGCGCCCGTTTCCACGGCCTCGGAGAGGCGCTCAAGCTGGAGGCGCTTGGAGACCTCGCCGCAGAGGAGCCAGGCGCTCATGCCGCAGCAGGCTGCCTCCTGCCTGTTCCTGGGCATCTCCACCAGCTCCAGGCCCGGGATGGCCTTGAGGAGCTCCCTCGGCTGCTCGTAGATGCCCATGTGCCTGCCCAGGCGGCAGGAATCGTGATAAGTTACCTTGCGCTCCAGCGCCCTCTCGAACTTCAGCTTCCCCTCCTCCAACGCCTGGGCCAGGAACTCCGAAATGTGCAGGACATCGAAGCCCAGGTCGCCCACCACGTCCGGGTAATCGAGCTTCAGCGTCCGGTAGCACTCCGGGCAGGCCGTTACGACCGTCTTGGCGCCCGTGGAGCGGATGGCCTCCACGTTCATCTTCGCCAGCTTCTCGAAGTTCTCGAAATCTCCCGTCCAGAGGAGGTCGTGGCCGCAGCAGCGCTCCTCTGGCGATATGGCGGGCTTTATGCCCAGGAGGTTCAGGATCTTCACGGCCTTCACGGCCTCCTGGGCGGGCTGGAGGCCTATGTCCGCGAACTCCACCTCGAAGAGCGGGAGGCAGCCGAGGAAGAAGTAGATATCACCTTTCCCGGCCACCTCAACGCCACCGCTGCCCGTCAGGACCTCCGCCTTCCCGGGCTTCACGGCCGGATTAGCCATCATGCGGCCCCACATGAGCGGGACGGCACCGTGGGCGCACATGAGGTCCACCTCCTCGCGGGGCGCCCTGGTCCTGGCCACGCGGGTGAGCTCAGCTATCCTCAGCTGGCCCGGGCAGGTGGGGTGGCAGAGGTAGCAGCCCAGGCAGCGCCAGATGAACTCCTTGGCCAGGAGCTCCTCAGCGAAGGAGCGGCCCGCAGGGCTCGGTGCGGAGCTCCCGCCATCTCGCTCCAGCTTGGCCGAGGGGGCGCTCCCGCCGGACTGCCTGAGGGGGCTCGGGCCCAGCTGCTTGAGCTGCTCCGTGAACTCCCTTATCACGCGGGCGAACTTCTCGCCCTCCGAGGCGGAGACCCATTCAAGCCTCAGGCGCTCGGAGCCAACGCCTATCAGGTCTAGGAGCTTCTTGGTCTTCTCCACCTCCTTCTCCGCCTTCAGGTTGCCCGAGATGTAGTGGCAATCGCCAGGGTGGCAGCCAGCCACGAGGACGCCATCGGCACCGGCCTCGAAGGCCTTCAGGATGTAGCTCTCATCCACCATGCCCGTGCACATCACGCGGATGATGCGGACCGTGGGCGGGTATTGGATGCGGCTCACGCCCGCCAGGTCAGCGCCAGCGTAGGCGCACCAGTTGCAGCAGAAGGCCACTATCAGCGGCTCGAACTCGCCAGAGCGCTCACCCCTCACGGCACCTCACCCCGCACGCTCAAGCAGCCTCAGCACGGCCTCGGGCTTGATACGGTTTTCCCTAAGGCCCACATCATCAGGTCCGAAGCCCATGGCCAGGCCCAGGAGCTGGGTTATGTGCAGGACCGGTATCTCGCCCGGGAGCCTTATCTTGGCCCCCTCCCTCCTGGCCATTATCTGCGCGTTCTCCAGGTGGAGGAAGCAAGATGGGCAGGCCGTAACGGCCACATCGGCCCCGGAGGCCATCATGGACGTGAGCTTCTCGGCCGCGATGTCGTAGGCCAGGTCCTCGCTCACGGGCATGGCCGGGAAGCCACAGCACTCCAGCTTCTCCACGTAGGGCACGCTCTCGGCTCCCACGGCCATCACCAGCTCGTCCAGGCTCCTGGGGTCATCCGGGTTCTCGAACTTCATGACCTCCGAGGGCCTCAGGAGATGGCAGCCGTAGTGGACGGCCACCCTCAGGCCCTCAAGCGGCACCTTGACGGCCTCCTCCACCTTGGCCACGCCTATGTCCTCGTAGAGGAGCCTGACGACGTGCTTGACCTCCACCTCGCCCTTGAACTCCTTGCCCACCTTGGCCAGGATCGCGTTCACGGCCTCCCTCTCGTGCTCGTCCTTCAGGGCCTCAAGGGCGCGCTTCAGCACCTCGTTGCAGCCGTTGCAGAGGGTTACCACCGTCTTCAGGCCGGCTTCCTCGGCCAGGGCCAGGTTGTAGGCCGCGAGGGCCAGGCCAGCCCTGTGGCTCACGGAGAATATGTAGGGGCTGCCGCAGCAGCCAGCCTTGAGGTTCACGAACTCCACGCCCAGGGCCTCAAGCACCTTCCTGGCCGAGAGCTCGTAGGCGGCCATCCTGGCTGGCACGAGGCAGCCGAGGAAGAGCCCGCACCTCACGCCTCACCACCCCCGGACGCCTTGCCCAAGATGGCCGTGAGGCCCGCCAGATCGAGCACCTTCCTCACGTCCTCCAGGGGCACCTCGGGCACGGGCGGGAGGCCCATCTTGGCCCTGGTGCGCTCCTTCATCCTCGTGATCTTATACATCCTCCCCGTGGCCAAGAGGGCTTCCAGGAGCTGCTTGAAGCCGGGGTGGAGCTTCCCCTCCTCGACCGCTATGTTCCTCAGGGCCTCTATGACCTCCGTGGGCTTCACGCCCTGGGGGCAGTGCTCCGTGCAGTTGTAGCAGCCCAGGCAGAGCCAGAGGAGGTCGCCGGAGAGGAGGAGTTCCTTGAAGCCCAGGATGGCGAGGCGGGCGATGGTCCTGGGCCTGAAGACATCCCTGCGCCTGGCGACGGGGCAGTCAGCCGTGCAGGAGCCGCATTGAAAGCAGAGCGTCAATTTCTCAGCGCCAGGTATCTGCCTCACCTTCAGCTTGAACTTCGGGTCGGCCTCCCTCAGGTCCAGTATTACCGCGCTCATGACGGCTCACGGGGGGTAGTGGGACTGCTTTTAAAGAATTCGGCTCACGGCATGATCAGGACCGGACGGCCCCGACTATGGCCAAGACCTGGTCGGGCTTGAAGTGCTGGACGCGGACGGCGCTCGTTGGGCATCTCACGCTGCAGGCACCACAGCCCTTGCAGACGGCCTCATTAACCTCGGCCACCAGGCGCTCGCCCTTCTCCACCACCTTGATAGCGCCGAACTCGCACACCTCCTCGCAGCGGCCGCAGCCACGGCAGCGCTCCTCATCGA
>CAZPDR010000043.1:0-6335 GCA_964585495.1 uncultured Candidatus Bathyarchaeia archaeon | reverse complement strand
ACTTAGCCTTGGAGCACGGCGCTGACGTGGAGGCCGTCCGGCTGGCGGCCATCTTCCACGACGTGGGCAGGGAGGCTGGCGAGCACGCGGAGGAGAGCGCCCGCCTGGCCGCTGCCTTCCTGCTGGCGGAAGGCTGGCCGGAGGAGCGAGTGGAGCTCGTGAGGCAGGCCATCCTCAAGCACCACGCTGAGCCAGGCGAGCTGAGGAGGATTGAGGAGCGCATCCTCTGGGAGGCGGACAAGCTGGACGCGCTCGGCCTGGTAGGGCTCGCCAGGTGCCTGCTTGAGGCAGGGAGCCGTGGGGAGGGCATAGAGGAGGCCGTGGAGCACCTGATGCGCGACCTAGAGGCCTTCAGGGCCAGCTTCTCCCTCCCGACGGCAAGGGAGAAGGCAGCGAAGAGGGTGGCCGCTGCCCTCAAGGCCATCAGAGAGCTCAAGGATGAGCTGGAAGGCAGGGCCTGAGCCCTAATCCGCCTCCACGAGCTTCCTTATCTCTATCCGGCAGGGGAGCGGCAGCTTTGAGGCCCCCCTTCTGAGCGCCTCCTTGGCCACCTCAAGGCCCTGCTTGTCCACGCGCACGAGCAGGACGGACGAGCCCTCCCAGACCTGGGCGGCCGTGCCCACGGGCTTGCCGAAGGCCAGCCTCATGCCGTCCTGCAGCCTGTCAGCGCCCGCGCCGAAGATCATCTTGTTCTCGCGCAGCACGTGGTGGGGGTAGGGCACCACGCGGAAGAAGTAGTTCGCCCTGCCCAGCTTGGACTCAAGATACTTGTTAGTGGCCACGCGGGCGGCCTCAAGCGCGTTGTGCCTTATCTGGCCCGACTTCTTCGCCACGAGGACGAGCTCATACTCGAACTGCCTGTTCGGGTCGCCGTGCGTGAACTTCCTTATCTTCGGGTCCGGTATGCCATCTATATACTCCCGCCTGGTGTAGGGGGGCGACTCCATCCGGCGCCAGCACCTGGGCTTCATGCTCGATCACCTGCGCCTGGGGGTAAGAGGGGTGATTTAAGTATTGTCTCACCGGCCGCCCGGGCCTGGCCGTGCCTGAGGCACCTCGGCCCCCTGAGCACGTTCGGCCTTTTCAGCCGACGGGCGCGGAGACTCTGTCCAATAAGGCGCTAAGCTCCGCCTGGTCGTTCGGCAGCAGGCCCCTCCTCACTAGCAGCCTCCTGCCCGAGGATTCCCCCGGCCTCCTGACGACCAGCAAGGCCACCTCCTGCCAGGCTAGCCTCAGCTCGCCAGCCGATAGCACGGCGGCCCAGGGTGAGCCAGCGGCAAGCGTTACGAGCACCATCACAGGCCCTCTGGGCGCCAGCAGGCCGAGCGCTGCCAGCACGAGGAGAGGGAGGAAGAGGGCCAGGAGAAGGATGAACGATACCAGCAGTCCTGGCGTCAGCTCAGCCTTCCTCCGCTCCCGCACGCCCTCCCTCAGGACGGCCTGCACGAGCCTGGCGTCCCTCCTGTAGAGGAAGAAGCCGTAAGCCGCGCTCGCGGCCGCTAGGGCCACGGTCCAGAGGGCCAGGAGCAGGGCTTGGCCTGAGGCCAAGAGCGGGGCCCAGAGCCAGGCGGGCCTGAGGATCCAGGCGGCCAGGGCCACGCAGATGGCGTCTAGGGCGAGGATGACGGCCCAGAGCTCCCTATATGCCTCCAGGGGCTTCTCGACATGCCAGCTCAGCAGCTCCACCGACATAGCGGGCGGGAGCGCCTCCCGGCCCTTAAGTATTTAACCTCCTCAGCCCCCTGGGCACGGCATGGGAGCTGATGGACGCCCGAGGCTGGGCCTGATCGTGAACCCCATCGCTGGCATGGGCGGTGCCGTGGGCCTGAAGGGCACGGATGGGGCCGAGGTCCTGAGGAAGGCCCTGGAGCTGGGCGCCAAGCCCGTGGCACCCGGGAGGGCCAAGGAGTTCCTGAGGGCCTTCGAGCCCATGAGGGGGAAGGTGGAGCTCCTAGCCGGCGCGGGCCCCATGGGCGAGGAAGAGGCCAGGGAGTGCGGCTACAAGCCCCTGGTCCTCGGGGAGCGAAAGGCCATGTTCACCACGACGGCCGAGGACACGAGGGCCGTGGCCAAGCAGATGGCCGAGCTGGGCGTGGATCTGCTCGTGTTCTGCGGTGGAGATGGGACGGCCAGGGACGTGCTGGACGCGGTGGACCAGGAGGTGCCCGTGCTGGGCGTGCCGACTGGCGTGAAGATGCACAGCGCTGTCTTCGCCGTGAACCCGAGGGCGGCCGCCCGCGTGGCCATGCGCTTCCTCTCGGGCGAGCTTCCCGTGCGCGAGGCAGAGGTCATGGACGTGGACGAGGAGGCCTTCAGGCAGGGGCGCCTGTCCGCCCGCCTTTATGGCTACGTGCTCACGCCCTACGAGCCAGCGCTCGTGCAGAGCATGAAGGTGGCCAGCCCGACCACGCCAGATGAGGAGGAGAACAAGCTCGCCATCGCCAGGCAGGTGGTGGAGGAGCTTGAGCCCGGGGTGGTCTACGTGGTCGGGCCGGGCACCACCACCAGGCCCATCCTAGAGCTCCTGGGCCTTGAGAAGACGCTCCTGGGCGTGGACATCATCTTGGCCGAGGGGCCCGGGAAGGCCAGGCTGTTGGCCAAGGACGCGAACGAGGCCACCATCCTGAAGCTCGTCAGGGGGCGGAGGGCAAAGATAGTGGTAACGCCCATCGGTGGCCAGGGCTTCATCTTCGGCCGCGGCAACCAGCAGATAAGCCCCCGCGTGATAAGGGCCGTGGGACGCGAGAACATCATAGTCGTGGCCACCAAGAGCAAGCTGGCTGGCCTGAAGAGCCTCCGGGTGGACACGGGAGACCCGGAGCTGGACGAGGAGCTGAGGGGCTACATGAGGGTGGTGGCGGATTACGGAGAAGAGGTTGTTATGAAGGTGGAATGAGCTCTAGAGGCAGACTCTGGCGAAAATCTTAAATATCTGGCTGAACAAAAGCTCGACACAGGGAGGGAGTTGTCGACCAGCTTCACGGCCGAAGAGCTTGAGATATTAAAGGCCGTCCAGTTGAAGAAGTTCGGAGCCGCCATCGCCAAGGTGAAGGGGGATAGGGCTACCGATGTAAGGCGCCTGAGGAAGGCCCAGCTGATAAGGTATATCCTGGAGAACTCCAGATACATATCTGATGAGCTGGCCAAAGCCATCAGGGGGGCCATAGAAGAGCGCAAGAAAATGGGAGGGCGTATCAGGAGGGTCCTCTAAGCTCAAATGGGCGGTTGCTAACCGCTCCTGGCTCCTCCCTCGGCTTCCCTTATGTAGCTGGCATAATCCTCGGCCTTCATCAGGTTGGCCAGCTCTCGCTCCAGCTCCTCGCGGCTGCGGGGCCTTATCTTGGCTATCCAGCCCCGGCCATATGGGTCCTCGTTGAGGAGCTCCGGCCTGTCCAAGAGGGCCTCGTTCACCTCCACCACCGTGCCGGACACGGGCGCGTAGATATCGCTCGTGGCCTTCACGGAGTCCACGGAGGCGAAGGCGGCCATCTGCTCTACCTCAGCGCCCACCTCCGGGAGCTCCACGTTCACTATCTCGTGGAGCTGCTTCTGCGCGTAGTCCGTGATGCCCATGAGCACCGTGCCATCCTCCAACACCTTGGCCCACTCGTGCTCCCGCGTGTAGTAGAGGCCCTCGGGCACCTCATAATCGCCCGCGCTCACGGCCTCACGCCTCCCTCCCGCTCGCCTTCTCGGTCCTCTTGCGCCCATATTTCTCTAGGCCGGAAGGAGTCCTCGATGGCACGGTCAGGCTTTTTACCTGCGTGGTGCCCCATAAGTTGGTGCCATGAACGCCATAGTGAGGATAGATGAGAAGGGCCGCATCACGATACCCAAGCACATAAGGGAGTCGTGCGGCCTGACCGAGGGCATGGAGGTCAGCCTGAGGGTAGAAGGTGGCCGCGTGATAATAGAGCCCATCAGGTCTAGAGCTGACGAGCTGTTCGGTATCATAAAGGTGCGCTCGTGGCCGGAGGATCTAGACGATTACGTGATTGAGGCCCTGAGGAGGTGGTCATCGGAATGTATTACGTAGATGTGAATGTCTTCGTCTATTGGCTGGGTGGGCATCCGGAGTTTGGGGCTAAAGCCCTGAAGTGGGTCAAGGAGATGGAGCAAGCGCCACACAAGGAGTTTATCACATCGACCTTAGCCATTTACGAGGTGTTGGTCATCTTGGCTGGTCTTTCTGGGCGTTCATTATAAGGACGTAGATTTCGTGGCAGCGGTCGTGGACGGCATCGCACAGCTCGGAGGCCTGTCCATAGAACCTCTCATGCCCGAGGACATGAGAAATGCCTGTGAGCTCATGGGGCGCTATGGTTTTGATTATGAGGATGCACTTCACATAGCCGTGGCGCTCAGAGTAGGTGCTGATGCCGTGATCTCTAATGATGAGGATTTAGAGAGAGGACCGCTAAAAAGAATATTTTAGGGGGATTGCTCCTTTCTCTTGCGCCCGTATTTCTCTGGGTCGTAGAAGGGCGGCTCCACCACGAGCGCCCTGGCCCGCCTTTTCCTGATGGCCACGAGCACCTCAGCGCCCGGCTCGGCCAGCTCGGGCGGCAGGTAGGCCATGGCTATCCCGCACTTCAGGAGGGGGCTGAAGGTGCCGCTGGTGATGTGCCCTACCTCGCGTCCTCCAGCGTCTAGGACCGGGAAGCCTGCCCTGGGCACGCCCCTCTCAAGCAGCCTGAGGCAGGCGAGCTTCCTCCCAGGGCCTCGCTCTACCTGCTCGGCTAGGGCGGCCTTCCCCAAGAAGTCCTCCTTGGCCAGATCTACCGCGAACTCAAGGCCAGCCTCGTAGGGCGTGGTCTGCTCGTCCATGTCCTGCCCGTAGAGGCGGTAGCCCGCCTCCAGGCGGAGCGTGTCGCGGGCGCCCAGGCCGCAGGGCTTGATGCCAAACGCTGAGCCTGCCTCCAGCAGGACCTCCCAGACCGAGAGGGCCTTCTCAGGCTCCTCGGGCGTGGCACCCCATACGTAGAGCTCGAAGCCGTCCTCGCCCGTGTAGCCCATGCGGGCCACGAGCGCCCTCACGCCAGCCACCTGAGCGTCCGTGAAGGAGTGCCAGCGGAGGCCCCTTAGGTCGGCATCCGTCAGCTCGGCCAGCGCAGCCTCCGCCCTGGGCCCCTGGAGGGCCATCATGGCCACCTGCTCGGACAGGTCCGTGATGCGCACGCCGTAGGGAGCTCCGTGCTGCCTGAGCCAGGCTAGGTCCTTCGCCCTGTTCGCTGCGTTCACCACGAGGAGGAAGGCATCCTTGGCCGTCCGGAGCACCACCACGTCGTCCACTATGCCCCCTCGCTCGTTGCACATGAGGGAGTAGCGGGAGCGGCCGACGCTGAGGCCGGATATGTCGCTCGTGAGCACGTAGTTCAGGAAGGCCTCCGCGCCCGGCCCCTCCACCAGGACGCGGCCCATGTGGCTCACGTCGAAGAGGCCCACGGCCTCCCTAACGGCCATGTGCTCCGGTATGATGCCCTCATACCAGAGGGGCATGTCGAAGCCCGCGAACTCCACCAGCTTGGCCCTCCGGGCGTGGAAGGGGAAGAGCTGCGTCCTCCGCCCCCTACCCAATCACCTCGCCCTCCTCCTCAAGCGCCTGACCGGGTAGATGTCCACGCGCACGGGTATCACGGAGAGCTTGTGGCCGCACCTGGGGCACCTCTCCTCCTCGAACATCTGTATTATCTCATCCGGGGGCTTTAGATCCTCTTCCTCCTCGTGGAGGACGTAGCCGCACCTAGAGCACCTCACCTTCTGGGGCATGGAGGGCACCTAGCTCACGATAGGGCCCCGAGGACGTATAAGCCTTTCACGGCAGCTGTGCCCGTGGAGCTCTTATAAGAGGGCGCGGCCAGGCACGCCCAGGCCCGTGATGAGCTAGGCCATTCGGCCACCGGTGGCCGAGATCACCCTCGCTGAGGCCCCTAAAGGCCCGTAAGGCCGAGGAGCTCTCCCGCCAGCCGCGCTCAGGAGACCGTCGTGTCATCACCCCTCAGGGCCGCCTGGGCTCACACATCCGCGGCTGGCCACGGGGCTCCCCTTCTGGCCTAGAGAGAGGCGCCAGCCTTCTTAACCCTTCCGAGCGAGGGCTCAGGTCCGCGGCCCACAGCTCACCTCTCGCCCGCAAGTCGAATTCCTCACGGCCCCATCAGGTGGATGGCTTCTCATCACAGGCCAGGCAGCCAGGGCCATCAGGGGCGCCGACGAACCATCATTCTGACCAAGAACAGCCTATCCCGCGGTCGAATTAAAGGATTGATGGTGCGAGAAGGACCCCGCGGGTCGGATACGGCCGCACTCATCACGCCTCAGCCGTCGCGGGGAACCTC
>CAZPDR010000042.1:0-6372 GCA_964585495.1 uncultured Candidatus Bathyarchaeia archaeon | reverse complement strand
GCTTCTCGGACTTCCTGGCCTACATGGCCAAGCCCCTGCCGAGGACGGTCCGCGTGAACACGCTGAAGGCGGGCGTGGAGGAGGTAATGGCCAGTCTTGAGGAGCGCGGCATAGAATTCGAGCCCCTGGGCTGGTATGAGCATGGCCTCAAGCTCTTGAACGTGGAGAAGCCGGGCAACCTGCTCGAATACTTCCTGGGCCTCATCCACCCGCAGGAGGAGGTATCCATGATACCCCCGCTCCTCATGGATCTCCGGCCCGGCGAGCTGGTGCTGGACCTGTGCGCGGCCCCGGGCAGCAAGGCCACGCAGATAGCCCAGCTCATGGCCAACACGGGCCACGTGGTGGCGAACGATGTCAGCTCCACCAGGATTCGCTTGCTCAGGGACAACTACGAGCGCCTCGGCGTGCTGAACATGAGCGTGACCACCTACGATGGCAGGCGCTTCCCTCCCGTGTGCGAGTTCGACAAGGTGCTCGTGGACGCGCCCTGCAGCTGCGAGGGCGTGATAAGGAAGGACTACAGCGTGCTGAGGCAGCTCGGGCCAGGCCTCTACAGGCGCATGCACAGGCTCCAGAGGGCTCTGCTCCTCAGGGCCGTGAGGCTGGTGAGGCCGGGCGGCCTAGTGGTCTATTCCACCTGCACCTTCGCGCCTGAGGAGAACGAGCTGGTGGTGGACTACGTGCTGAAGCGCGTGGAGGGCCTGGAGGTGCTGCCCGTGGAGCTCCCGGGCCTCAGGCACGAGCCAGGCCTCACCGAGTGGGGTGGCCGGGAGCTCCACCCCGACCTGGCCTCCTGCGCCCGCTTCTACCCGCACCTGAACGACACGGGCGGCCTCTTCGTGGCCGTGCTGAGGCGCGTGAGCTAGAGCGCCCTGCTCTCTGGGCCCCTTCAGGTGTCTCTCTGCGCTGCCTGCCGCCGGGCCTAAGGCCCCTTGAGAGGCGCTGGCTCTTCGGGCGCTCCTTCTACTTGCTCAGGCTGGCCAAGAACGGGCGTTCCTAGTGGGCCGAGAGCTCCACGCGCCTCACGCGCCCCCTGGGCTCTTCCTCCTCGAACACTACGGCCTGGAAGCGGTAGATGCGCGTGTCCGGGTCGAGCCAGGCGTCCGGGTAGAGACCAGCCTTCATGCACGTCTGGCTGAGGAAGGTCTCCTCATCCCAGCCCCACTCCACCGGCACCTGCGGCAGCAGGAGCCCTCTGAAGAAGCCCTTCTCCACGATGAGGCCATCGCGGCCCACCTTGATGGCCCTTGGGTAATCACGTGGGTCCTCCACGCGCACCAGCTCTGGCCTGGTGAGCACGCTGACCTCGACCACTATCCCGTCCATCTCGGGCAGCTCCACGGGCGGGAAGCGCGGGTCCTCCACGGCAGATGCGATGGCGGCCTCTATGGTGGCCTGGACGAGCGGCTTCCGCGGGTAGGGGAAGCCTATGCAGCCCCTAAGCTCCTTCCGGCCGCCCACCAGCCTGTTGAGCGTTACGAAGACGCCCATCGGCTCCTTAAGCTCCTCTGGCGTGTCGGGCGGAGGCCTGATGACCTGGCCGGTGCTGAGGTAGGTCTCTATGGCCCTCCTGGCCAAGCGGACGAGGAAGGCCCCGTGCTCATCCGTCAGCTCCACCGACATGGCCGCTCTGCCCTCCCTCGGCCCGAGGGCATATAAGCTATGGGGGCAGGCCCACCTCCCACAGGCATTTAAGCACCAGCAGCTACCTCGGGCTTAGGAGGTGTGCTCCTGCCGCCCAGGCTGCGCATCACCTTCGTGGCCAGGGAGGAGCTCCAGCACCCCTCCGACACGCGAGCCCTGGACGCCCTCAAGGAGATGCGGGGCCTGGACACGCTGGTGCGCAAGGTCATCGAGTGGGGCCTGGAGGGCAGGATAAGGCGGGAGCTCCTGGCCAACTGCGTGCGCGTGGGGCCCACCCAGTGCCCCAGCCTCTACAGGCTCTACTCCGAGTGCGCTGAGGTCCTGAGCGTGCGAGAGCCACCGGAGCTCTTCGTGGAGTGCAATCCTCACCCGGCCTCCTACACGGTGGGCGTGAACAGGGCCATGATAGTGGTCAGCACGGGCCTGGTGGAGGTCATGGACGATGACGAGCTCCGCTTCGTGCTAGGCCACGAGCTCGGCCACCACATCTGCCAGCACACGCTCTACCTCACCATGGCCCGCTACATCTCCCAGCTCCTCGCCCTCGTGGGCAAGCTCACCTTGAGCGTGGGAGAGGTCATAGGGAAGGGCCTGGAGGTCGCCCTCCTCAGCTGGAGCCGTGTCTCGGACTTCAGCGCTGACCGAGCTGGCCTCCTGGCCTGCCAGGACCTCGACGCGGCCATAGGGGCCCTGGTGAAGCTCAGCGTGCCTGCCAGGAGGCTCTGGAACGAGATAAACGTGGAGGAACTGCTCAGACAGGCAGAGGAGCTGGAGGCAGAGCCCGCGAGGGAGGAGGAGCCGGAGGGAAAGCTAGCGAGGCTAAAGGCCAGGGTGGCGAGGGTGAGCGATAGGCTCCGCGGCCTCACGATAGGCAGGCGAACCCAGCCCTGGCCGGTGCTACGCATCAAGGAGCTCGTGAGCTGGGCTCGCTCGGACATCTACAAGGCCATCCTGGCGAGAGGCGTGCCCCTAGGAGGCCAGAGGCAGGCACCTCAGGCCTAGAGCAGCCTCACCCAGTAGCGCCTGGCGTCCCTCAGGACCACGCTGTGCTCTAGCGCCCGCTCGAACTCCTCGGGCGTGAGGAGGATGATGTCGGCTGCCTTCCTGAACGGCCAGGCCCGGTAAGCCAGGCTTACGCGCTCGTCTAGGCGGAGGTTGCGCACGGAGGGGCTCACGACCAGCAGATCTATGTCGCTCACGTCCAAGCTCTCGCCCCGAGCTATGGAGCCGAAGAGGTAGGCCTCGCGGACCTCTATGCGCTTGCTCAGCTCGGCCAGGTAGGCCCTGGCCATGCGTATGGCTTCCTCAAGCCTCCTGGCCTGGATCTCGCGCACTACCTCCGAGAAGGGCCTCAACCTTCGCCAGCACCTCCCTCGCGAAAGCAAGGAAGCGCTCGGCCGTGCTGGCATGTATCTCCGGGACGCCTGAGAAGATGTCCGGGTAGCGGGAAGCTGAGTAGAAGGGCGTCAGCTCGCTCAACGTGGCCTCATCGAGCTGCCCTAGGGTCGGCCTGACGGGCTCGTAGAGCTCCCTCAGGTTGTGCGTCTTGGGGGGTAGGCGCCCCAAGGCGAGCCAGATGGCCTTGAGAGCGAACTCCACCACCTGCTGCGACCAGAAGACGCAGGCCTCGTTATCGCCCATGCGGAAGCTCGCCTCCGCCCTCCTCAGGTTCCTCCTCGCCACCTCAAGCCAGTTGAGCGCCTCCTCCCGCAAGCCCAAGCCCTCTTCCTCTAGCCTGTCCGCTGGCAGGCTTTTATATATCGCCCGTGAGCTGGGGGCGGTGCATCTGGTTGGAGGACCGCGAGCGAAAGACCATAAATGCCGCTCTCTGGGCTAGGACTACCACGATGAGCGGGAGCGGACCACCCGGCTGGGAGGAAGCCGAGAGGGCGATGTGGGAGAAGACCGAGCGGGGGCTGAGGGAGCTGCGAGGCCTCAGGAAGCCCGAGATAAACGATGTCTTCGAGCGCGTGGCCTACCTGGGCGCGGGCGACTTCTACATCACGAACTACCACAGGCACTTCCCCATCGAGGCCTTCAACCCGGGCGCGGCCCTCGTGGGCGAGGAGCTCTACATATTCCCCCGCCTCATCTTCGAGTTCTACAACTACGTCTCCAGCGTGGGCGCCTGCCACGTGGGCGTGGAGGGCCTGCTGTCCGGGCAGGTCGGGCGGACCCCGCTGCACACGCGCATCGTGCTCTGGCCGAGGAACCCCTGGGAGCGCCTGGGCTGTGAGGACCCGCGCGTGTTCAAGCAGCCCGAGGGCTGGCTGGTGCTCTACTGCGGCAAGGGCCTCTACAGGCTGGGCGATAAGCCCGTGAAGACGGATGCGCTCGCCCTGGCCATGATGGACGAGGAGTTCCGCGTGCTGAGGCGCGGCTACTTCTCGGTCCGGAAGGGCGATAGCATCTGGGCTCCCTCGAACCGCGATAGCTCCTTCTTGCGCCTGAGCGGTCGTGAGGCCACCCTGGCCACCAGGCCCGTGGTGCGCGGCGTCAAGCTCTGCTGGCGTGCCCGAGCCGATCTAGAGGCCCTTGAGATGCCCGAGGATAGCCTAGAGCCCGTGCTGGGGCCCGAGGACTGGGAGAGCCACGTGGGCTGGTCCACGAACGCCATCAGGCTTTCGGGCGATGAATACCTCATAGGCTGGCACGGCGTCTCCAAGCTCGACTACGCCTATCGGAACGGCCTGGCCGTGCTGGACGCGGAGGGCGACCTGCTGGCCGTGAGCGATTACGTCCTCTCGCCAAAAGGGCTCTACGAGGAATATGGCGAGACCTGCTCCTGTCTCTTCGGCTGCGGCCTCGTGCTCTACAAGGAGTTCCTCATCTGGATCGGCGGGGTATGCGATGCCTGCATAGGCATCTTCAGGACGGAGCTCGATAAAGCCCTTGAAACGCTCAGATGGCTGAGAGGCTGAGGAGAGGGCGCTGGAGAACGCCTATCCCGTGGGCGCTGCCCGTTGTTTCTGGCCGCTCACATGCCTTAAAAACATATATATGGGGATACCCTAGGAAGCCCGGGGAGAGGAAACGTGGCTGTTAGGCACCTGAAGGGGCTGATGGCGCTCGCTGCTGCATTCATGCTCGCCCTATCGTGCCTAGCGGGCCTGGCCAGCGCCCAGGAGGAATATGACCCCTCGGTCTTCACGCCCAACGGCGTGGTCTACAGGTTCCAGGGCAACTTCAGCCTGCTCGTGGAGAACACCACCGTGAGCCCACCGCTCCGGGAGCTGAGGGAGGGGAACTTCTCGCTCACCATGAGCATCTTCAGCAGGGACCAGGGGGGCGGCTACCACGCCTGGTCCTTCAGCATCTACCTGGAGAACTGGTATTACAACAAGCCGGAGGAGCTCCCCGAGCCCTTGACCACGGTGCTTGAGTCGTTGGGCATCCAGGGCGTGGCCGTGCCGCCCCTGGTGGCCGTGAAGTGGGGCACGAGGGAGACCTACTTCCTGATAGACTTCCACAAGCTCAAGCGGACGCTTCAGGAGGCCCAGCTGACGGGGCCTGAGAGCGCGGGGGCGCTGGCCTCCCAGGTGCTCGCGGCCACGGGCCAGGTGAACGAGGAGGTCTACTTCACGAACCCCTTCTACATACCCACCAACGTGGGCCTGGGCACCCAGCTCGTCTACGGCGTCTACAACAAGACCTCGGGCGAGCAGTATGAGGTCTACCTGGCCATCAACGGTGAGGCCGAGGTGGAGGCCGCTGGCGGGACCTACGCGGCCTGGGTGGTGAGGCTGAGCGCGGGCGACGTGGCCGATATCATGGCCGACCTGGGGGCGGAGGAGGACTTGGTGAGGGCCATAAGATCCACGGACCTGAAGATAGACATATACTACGACAAGGCCTCGGGCTGGCTGCTCGGCTATGAATCTCACGGGCACTACACCAACACCACGGTCGTGGAGCGCGATGGGCAGCTCATCGAGGCGAACGTGATCAGCGATGTTGACCTGGTCCTGAGGCTCGTGGAGCCCGGCACCGTGAACATAGGGGACAAGAGCTTGGTCGAGAGGGAGCTGGGCCTCCCGAGGGAGACGGGCTTGGCCCTAGGCGCGCTGGTCATGGCCTTAGCCGCCCTCTGGGCCTTCTTCAGGCCGGAGAGGTGATAGGGCATGGGCTTCCTGGGGGCCTTAGGCAGCATCGTGGTGAGCCTCATCCTCGGCCTGGCAGCGGGCTTCTTCATGCTGGAGATCGAGCCCTCCTGGGTCGGGGGCACCACGGGCGTCTCCATCCTCGGCCTGGTCGTGGCCGCGATCACGGCCGGTCTCGCCTCCAGGGGCACGGTGCGGGGCGGCATATCGGGCGGCCTAGCTGGCCTCCTCTTGATGCCCTTCAAGGCCCTCGTGTCCGTCCTCCTAGCCGTCCTTGAGATGGGCTTCCAGCCCCTCGCCTGGGCTACGCTCGCCAGCCTCCTCACCGTCATAGGCACCTACCCGCTGGCCTTCGCCATCGCCGGGGCCATCATAGGCGGCATAACGGGCTACCTGGTCTCCAAGATAAACAGGTGGAGGACGAGGAGGCAGGTCCAATATTACTACTATTACTATGTGCCCGTGGCCCCTCAGTCCTCATGAGCAGGGGGCATGCCTTATCCCGTGGGGCGGGCGTGGGTTAGCGTGTTTTCCTCAGGTTTGTTTTCCGAGCGCCTAACACGACCTGCCCGAGCGTGCTCGCTTAAGTATGGGCGGGGGAAGGAGGCTGGGAGGGGGCTGGCCC
>CAZPDR010000041.1:0-6413 GCA_964585495.1 uncultured Candidatus Bathyarchaeia archaeon | reverse complement strand
CGCCCCTCCCCATCCTCATGGAGGAGTTCGGCCTCGTCAGAGGGCTGAGGGAGCAGGTCCGGGCGGCGGCAGCCCTCATGGAGCAGATGGCCACGGAGCTCGCGCCAGAGGTGCCAGTGGAGCAGAACCAGGCCAAGAAGCTGGCCCTGGACCTCCTGGGCAGCATGCCGGTGGTCTACGGCCACGGCTTCCTCCGCTCCGTGGCCAAGAGGCTGAAGACGCAGTTCAACGAGAACTCCAAGGTGCCCAGCTTCTTCAACCAGCTCCCTGCCATGAACCACGATGAGATACTCGGCTGGGAGGGCGAGGAGGAATACACAAGGCGGTTCTCGGTGCTCTTCCTCCGGGATCCGGATGAGGAGTTGGCCCTGAAGGAGCGCGTGAGGATCACCAAGGCCCTCCTGGCCGGTAAGGTAGCCAAGATCGTGGAGCTCTGGGCCATGGGGTCCTCCAGGCTGGAGAGGATGCTCTCCACCCTCTACGTGGGCGAGGTGGCCAGCCTCTACCTGGCCTTCGCCAGGGGCGTGGACCCCTACAGCATGGAGAGCGTAGACGCGGTGAAGAGGGAGCTGGCCAGGCTGGGCTTGGCGGAGGAGGCCAGGGCCAGAGCCGAGCGGCTTTCTCCCTCTAGGACCGGGAGGGGGCGGTAAGGCCCTAGGGGAGGCTATCGGGCGGGATAGGCGCAACCCTTATATCCATTTTCTCCTAAGCCCCAGCAGCCCGGGGAGGGCATAGAGCTTGAACGGCCTTGAAGCAGCGCTGACCGCGATCTCCGTCATAACGGGCCTCTACTCCCTCCTCATGGCCGTGCGGACCTACCTGCTCTGCTTCTACGCCTTCAGATACCGCAGGAGGCTGCCAAAGCAGGGCGAGAACGAGGAGCTCCTGGCCAGGAAGCCCTTCGTCTCCATCCTCATACCGACATACAACGAGGAAAATGTGGTGGATCGCATCCTAAGGGCCTGCACCAGCCTGAGCTACGAGAACTACGAGGTCGTGGTGGTGGACGACTCCACGGACTCGACCGTGGAGATACTGCGCAGGTGGGCTAGGCACCCGCGCGTGAAGGTGATCCACCGCGGCCACCGCAGGGGCTGGAAGGGGGGCGCCCTGGACGAGGGCCTGAAGCACCTAGACCCGCGCAGCGAGTTCGTGCTGGTCTTCGACGCGGACTTCATACCGCCTGAGGACGTGATAGAGCGCCTGCTGAGGCGCTTCCTCCACGACAGGATAGCGGCCGTCCAGGGCCACCACCTCCCCACTCTGAACGCGGCCGAGAACTTGGTAACGCGGGCGGCACGCACCGTCCTATCGTGGGGATACTCGCTCGACTACCCTGGCAGGGCCGCGCTGGGCGGTGCCCCCCAGCTGGGCGGGAGCGTGATGATGATTAGGCGCGATGTGCTGGAGCGCGTGGGAGGCTTCGGCACGAGCATCACGGAGGACTACGACCTATCGCTCAGGCTCTACCTGCACGGCTACGAGGTCTTCTACGACGAGAGCGTGAAGGTGCCCTGTGAGTGCCCCTCCAGCTTCAGGCACTTCCTCAGGCAGATGTGCAGGTGGGTGGAGGGGAGGGCCAGAGACCTCAGGAGGCGCCTGTGGGCCTTGCTCAAGTCCAAGGAGCTCTCCCTGACGAGGAAGCTGGACATATTGCTCGATGGGCTCGTCAACCTAGCTGGCCCCATGGCGATAGTATGGATGGCCTGCGACGTGATATTGCCGCTCTTCGCCATCAGAGTCCCGGGCTTCCTAGACCTCCTTAACGCGCCCTGGCCCATCCACATGGCCTGCAGCCTGTTCATGATGGCCAGCCTCCCCGTGGCGGCCATGCTGGCCCTGAAGTGGGAGGGGGAGAAGAGGACGGCCAAGTGGATCGCCTGCTTCATCTTGGCCACGTGGATTACCGTGCCCTTCCACTTTAAGGCATACCTCCAGGGCCTCCTCACGGAGAGCTCCTACTTCCACAGGACCTTCAAGACGGGCCGCATCCTGAGGCTTGAGGAGCAGCCTCTCCTGCCCAGGGGCAGGCTGGAGGCGCCCTACGCCCGGGAGGGCCTCCTCAACCTCCCCATGTTCGGGACCTGGCAGAAGTTCTCCTCCTACCGGAGCTGGCTCCTCTAGGCCCCCTCGCGCCTGGCTATCTCCTCGGCCACCACCAGGCCCGAGGCGCTGGCCTGGGCCAGCCCCCTCGTGAGGCCAGCCCCATCCCCTATGGCGAAGAGCCCCCTCACGGGCGTCTCCAAGCGCTCGTCCACCTGGAGCCTAAGCGAGTAGAACTTCACCTCAGCGCCGTAGAGGAGCGTGTGGCGGCCGTAGACGCCAGGCATGAGGGCGTCCAGGGCCTTCAGCATCTCAAGGATGTCCAAGAGGAAGCGGTAGGGCATGACGAAGGAGAGGTCGCCAGGCGTGGCCGAGGGGAGCGTGGGCTCTATTACGCTCCTTTTGATGCGCTCCGGTGTGGAGCGGCGCCCCCTCAGCAGGTCCGAGAGCCTCTGGACCAGCACGCCACCGGAGATGAGGTTGGTGAGCGCGGCCAGGTGCTTCCCGTAGGCTATCGGGTCCTCGAAGGGCTCCGTGAAGGCAGCGCTGACGAGGATGGCGAAGTTCGTGTTCTCCGTCCAGCGGGAGCGGTCCGAGAAGCTCTGGCCGTTCACGGTTATGATGCCGTCATAGTATTCCGTGATGACGTAGCCGTGTGGTGCCACGCAGAAGGTGCGCACCTTGTCATCGAAGCGCCTAGAGTAGTAGATGAGCTTGGGCTCGTAGAGGGCGTCCGTGAGCTCCTCGGCCACCACGCTGGGCACCTCCACCCTCAGGCCCACGTCCACGGGGTTTGCGGCCGTCTTGATGCCCAGCTCGCGCGTGATCTCCCTCAGCCACTCGGCACCGCCCCTCCCGGGCGCTAGGACCACGTAGCGGGCCTCAAGCACATCGCCAGCCTTGGTCTGGACGCCTCTGACGCGCCCATCTCGCGTGAGGACGCGCTTCACCTCCGTGTTCATCCTCAGCTCCACGCGGCCCGACAGGTAGGAGCGCATGGCCTCTAGCACGCGGGCGCAGCCATCCGTGCCCATGTGCCTCACCTTCTGGGGCACTAGCCTCAGGCCAGCTCGGGATGCCCTCCTGGCCAGCTCGGCTACGAGGTCCTCGTCCTCGCCGTAGAGGCGCTTGGGGGCTCCGAAGCGTAGGTATATCTCGTCCACGCGCTTCAGGAGTTCCGCCACCTTCTCCCTGCCCAGGAGGGCCGTGAGCCAGCCTCCTACATCTGGCGAGTAGGTGAGCTTGCCATCGCTGAAGGCACCTGCACCACCCCAGCCCGAGAGGAGGGAGCAGACGGGGCAGCGCACGCACCTGCCCGTCTCCCGCGCGGGGCACCTGCGCTCGCTCAGGTCGGGGCCGCGGTCGAGAATGGCCACCTCAAGGCCGCCCCGCTCCACCAGCTCTAGGGCCGCGAAGATGCCAGCGGGGCCAGCTCCCACGATCACCACGTCGAACCTCTCGGCCAAGGCCATCTCACGCGCAAGGGATTTCTATCGCTCCTGCTTATAGGCTTGCGGCATGGAGCTCCTCCGCCTCGGGCCAGGCCTCCACGCCATCATGGGCCACCCAGCCCTCCTGCTCGCCAGGCCGGGAGAGCGCGTCCTGGTGGTCGCAGATCTCCACATAGGCTGGGAGTCCGCCCTGGCCGACAAGGGCTTCCACATCCCCTCGCAGGTGGGCAAGATGCTGGCCGAGCTTGAGAGGCTGGTGAGCGCCCTCAGGCCCAAGCACCTGATCTTCCTGGGGGACGTGAAGCACACCATAGCGGGCGCTGAGGCAGAGGAGTGGGCGGCGATTCCAGCCTTCTTCGAGAGGCTGCTGGAGCTCGTGGGCGAGGTGCTCGTGGTGCCTGGGAACCACGATGGGCGCCTGGAGGTGCTCCTGCCCGAGGGGGTTCAGCTCGCGGACGCCAGCGGCCTAGCGCTCTGGCGGGCCTTCGGCCTCTTCCACGGCCACGCCTGGCCTGACCCGGAGCTCCTGGCCTGTAAGTGGCTCATAACGGGCCACATGCACCCCGTGGTGGTCTTCCGAGGTGGGCCCTACTTCCGCACCAGCAGGCGCGTCTGGCTGGTAGCTCGCTGCGATGGGCCTACTCTGGCCAGGGAGCTCGCGAGGAGGGGGCGCGGGAGGCTGGACCCAGCTGAGGCAGCTGCCGAGCGCCTGGTGGTCATGCCCTCCTTCAACGAGTTCCTGGGCGGTCAGGCCGTCAACCTGCGCAGGCGGGGGGATGAGGCCCTCATAGGCCCCGTGCTCAAGTCCGGCTGCGTTGACCTGGCTAGCGCTGAGGTCTTCATGCTTGATGGCACCTTCCTCGGCACGGTGGAGCAGCTCAGGAGTTCCGGCCCCTAAGGGCCTCGCCTCAGCCCTCGGCCAGCTCCATCTTGATGCGGGCCCCCATCTTCACCTGGGCGAAGAGCTCCAGGCCGCTCGTTATACGGCCTATCGGGTTCACCGGGCCTATGGGCTGCGATTGGCCGTAGAAGATGCAGATGGCGGAGCCCGCTGGCCAGTAGGCTATGGTGCCCTTCTCCACGCGCCTCACGGCCTTCTCCTCGCCCAGCCGCACTGGCACCTCGAAGTAGACCTCCTCAAGCCAGGTGGAGGCATAGCCCTCCACGGGCAGGGCCCTCACGATGGCGTCCACCGTGCGCGGTGCCAGGTGCCTGATGAGCTCCCCCGTCGGCTGGCCTTCCATGCCCTCTATCACGAACCTCACGGGCACGCGGTCCACGCTCGACATGGCTGGGGGAGCGTGGGAGGCGGGAGAATAAGGCTTCCCACTCGCCAGCCCGGGGAGGCCGCTATCCCATGAAGTCCACGAGGCTCGTCTGCCCCCTCCTCGGCCTCTCGGGCCGCTCGGGCGCTTCATCGCCGAAGATGATGAGCTGGCCGTAGACGCCATCGTAGCCCGGCACCACCTTCACGCGCCCCTCCCTCACGCGCAAGATGGCCTCGGCCAAGCGCTCACCCGCCGCGGCCGCCAGCTCCTCCTTGCCCGCGTCCAGGAGGACCGCATACTCGCTGCCGAACCTGGCCACGAGGGCCTCGTAGGCACGCCAGACCTCCTTAGCCCTCGGGCTCTGGGCGCCCAGGACCTTCATTATTATCTCCGAGAGGGGCAGGAGGTGCACGTAATCGGCTGCCCCCTCGGGCCTGAAGCCGTAGGGGCGGTCGGCCAGCTCCTCCACGCGCTGCTCCACGCCCTTAGTGAGCTGGCGGCCGCAGATCGGGCAGCGGTTCCCGAGCCTCACGGCCTCCTCGGGCGGGAGGGAGATGCCGCACTTCCTGTGGCCCGACCAGTGGTATTTGCCGTAGCGTGGGTCCACCTCTATGGTCATCACGAGCTTCCTCACGTCCTTCCTCCTTATGGCCTCCACGAGCACATAGTAGGTGAGCTCCTCCGGCCCCTCCAGCTCGAAGACGTTGGCCTCACGGCCTATGCGCCAGGGGTAGAAGGAGTGCGAGTCGCTGTTGGACACGAGCGCATACCTGTCCAAGGCGCTGACGCGCCAGTTCATGGGCGGGTCCGAGGAGAGGCCCGTCTCCAGGGCGTGGATGTGCTTGGCCATGTCCTCATAGCAGGCCTCCACGCTGTCGAAGCCGCTGAAGGCGCCGAAGAGGCTGAACCAGGGCGTCCAGATGTGCGCGGGTATGACCTCGGCCTCAGGGCAGGCCTCCAGGACCTCCTCCACCAGCCCGGCTGGGCTCATTTCGAGCGTGGGGCGGCCGTCCGCGCTCAAATCGCCATGCCTGGCCAGGCGCTCGTTCACCTGATCGGCAGCCTCTAGGTCAGGCAGGAGGATGAGGTGGTGGATGCGGTGCACGCGCCCATCCACGTCCGAGCGGGAGACCGTGCAGACCTCGCCCGTTACCATGAAGAGGACGCCCGTGTTGGGGAGCCTGGCGGGCCTGTAGAGGCCTGTGTCGTCCTCCTGCTCCAGCTTGGCCTTCAGCTCCCTGAGCCAGAGGGGGTGCGTGAAATCGCCCGTGCCCACCACCTTCAGGCCCTTTATGGCCGCGAAACGGGCGATGTGCTCCACGTCCATGCGCTTGCTCGTGGCCCTGCTGTAGCGCGAGTGCACGTGCAGGTCCGCGATGACCCTCAAGCCGCGCCCAGGCCTCCCCGCACTAGAGCGGCCTTCGGCCTCTTTGGGCTTCCTATCACGTGGGCAGGCGAGCATAGGGCACCCTCAGCCCCTGGCCTTCTAGAGCTCCAAGGGCAGAACGGGGCATCATCAGCCATCTACGTGCCATGCTCAGGAGCGACGAGGGGCTTCCGGCTCTTGCCCCTCGGCCAGGCACTTCTCGCTCGCCTTCCTCCCCCTCCGCCCTGCCTTCCTCAGCTGCTCTTTCACCTTCCTCTGCTGCCC
>CAZPDR010000040.1:2715-6433 GCA_964585495.1 uncultured Candidatus Bathyarchaeia archaeon | reverse complement strand
CCCTCCTGAACCTGTGGCCTACCTCCGGTGCCACGTTCACGCCCTCGGGCGGCTCTGGCTCATCAGGGGCCACGTAGGTGTCGGGCGAGAGGTTGTTCTTTATCATGATGCTCGGATACAGGCTCTTGTAGTCCAGCACGGCTATGCGCTCGTGTATGCCCGGCCTGGGCTTGAGCACCATGCCGCCCACGTAGGGCCTGTAGGGCCTCGGCACGCGCTTGGGCACCAGCTCGCCGCGTTTCCTGGCCTCTCGCGTGAGGAGCCACTCGACCCGGAAGCCAACCGCGGCCGTCAGGACGTGGTCGAGCGGGATGCCCGTGAGGTTGGCGAGCTGGACCGCGAACTCCAGGGCAGAGCAGCCTATGCCCATGACGCAGCGCACGCAATCCTCGCAGAACTTCACCAGCCTCGGCCTCTTGGTCTCGTCCTCCCAGTAGAACTTTATGTCGGGCGGGTCCAGCACCTCCCGGCCCTCAAGGGGCATGACGCCCAGGTAATCGGCCACGTTCTCAAGCGTCTTCACCTTCACGGCGGGCAGGTCCTTCTCCGCGAAGTCGTAGAGGTCCACGTTCGCCCTGCCCGTGATGGAGACGTGCCCATAAACGCTCGTGTGCGGCTCCGCGCCCGTCCGGCCCACGGGGAGGCCTATGCCCAGCACCCTCGCCCTCTCGGCCAGGTAGGGCCAGAGCCTGTCGTTGGAGCGGTAGCCGAAGATGATGTCCGGGTCGTAGGAGCGCACGAAGTCGCAGAAGGCCTCGATGACGGGCCTATCGTCCCCGCCCTCGGCCACGAAGGTCCTGAGCTCCCCATCGCCCGTGAGGACGGAGATGACCACCACCGGGTTCTCCCTCGGCCTGGCGGAGCCCCTCGGGCTGTAGGCCACCATGTAGAAGGCCAGGACGCGCAGGGGCGGTAGCTCGTGCTCCTCCAGGGCCTCCGGGCCGCTCATGACCTCGTAGACCGCGTCCACCTGTGGCTTGGGCTCTAAGGGCCTGTCCAGGGGCCTGACCTCGGCCACGTGCCAGCCGCAGGGCCTCAGGCCCCTGTCCATCAGGTAGGACATGGAGAAGCGCAAGTCCTCCTCAAGGCACTCTTTCACGCCATCCAGCTTGGCCACCTTCTTCGCCACCTTCTCAAGCTCCTCCGGGTCCTTGCAGACCACCTTGATGGCCTTCACGGGCCTCCCGAAGAGCTTCCGCTCCACAGGCTCAGCTGAGACCACGAGAGGCGATACGGCCCGCACGCGCTCCAGCAGGCCCTCCGGCCTAGCGCCCTTTTCAAGGACCGCGTAGAAGTAGGGCAGGTAGCCGCGGTCTATCAGGAGCACCCGCTGCCCGTCCTCCGTGATGCCCCAGAGCCAGAGCTCCGGCTCGTGGTCCAAGACCTCGTAGTTCACGTCCAGGAGCCAGAACCTGCACTTGCCCGCGGGCATGCCAAGTGCTAGTGCGTGAGGGCGCTAATAAGCCTCCTTGAGGCCTAGAGATTGCTAGCTTAGTGCCTTGCTCACGGCCCGGACCAGCTTCTCCACCTGCTCCAGGGCCTCTCTCACGTCTGCCGCTGTTGCCCAGCCCTCGTAGAAGTTCACGTGCATGGACGATGCATGAGCCCAGGCATCTCTAACCCACGTGCCCAGCTCGGCCACCACGTGCTCCTTGTGCTCCCAGAGCTCGCCATGGCTGGTGAGGCGCCTTCCCTCGCGGGCTAGTGCGTGTGCCTTCACGGCCAGAGCAGCAGCTCCCCATATCTTCTCGCTCGCCTGCCTCAGCTCACCCTTAGCCAGAGCCTCACGAGCGCCTGAGAGCAGGGAGGTAGCCGCCTCAAGGTAAGTGGTAGCCCTCTCATCATCGCTCAAGCCTTCTGAGAGCTTCTCAAGGACCAGCTCCTCTAGGCTGAGCCCTCTATCGCGGGCCTCCCGCTTGAGCAGGGCAAGAAGGCCCTCTGGCACCTCGATCGCTGTCGGCACGCCAAGCTCACCTTCTCGTGGATGGTGGCGCCGGGGGTGGGATTCGAACCCACGCGGGCCGCGAGGCCCACCGGATACCCCGTCCCCAACCTCACCGGCCCAAGGCCCCAAGGGTCTCAGGCCCCGGGGGACCTCGAGTCCGGCGCGTTGACCGCTCCGCCACCCCGGCGCCCGGGAGGTGTAATAAAGGGGTCCTTTTTGAGCTTAACGCGCCCTCTGCCTTGGCCTCCTGGGCCTTAGGAGCTTGGTGAAGCGGGGCGGCAGGTAGTCGGTGGCCAGGATGTCCTCAAGCACCTCAAGGATGTAGGGCTGGGCGCTCACGATGTCCGTCAGCGTTATTATGCCGACCAGGCGGCCTCCCTCGAAGATGGGGAGCTTCTTGATGCGCTTGCTGGTCATGAGCCTGGCCGCCTCCTCGATGGTCATGTCTGGGCGGCCCCTTATGATGGGGGAGCTCATCACCCAGCCCACCTTCACGGCATCCGGGTCCTTGCCCTCCGCCACCACGCGCACGAGGATGTCCCGCTCCGTTATGATGCCCACCGGCTCGCCCTCCCGGAGCACCACGAGGCAGCCCACGTTCTTCTCGCTCATCAGCCTGGCCGCCTCGCGCACGCTGGCGTTCTCGTCGATCGTGATAACCTCGGTGGCCATGATGTCCCTCACGGCCAGGGACATAAGCTGGCCCACCGGGCATAAGGGGCTGGGGAGGGGATATATCTTTTATTCTGTTGAGCTCAAGCCGACCGGGCCGGGGTGTCGATGGCCGTGAGGATAGCCGACCTGAAGCCGGGCATGAGGAACGTGGAGCTCCAGGCCGAGGTGCTGAAGGTGGGCGAGCCCAAGCGCATCACGGCCCGCGGTGCGGAGCGCTCCATCCTTGAGGCCATCATCTCGGATGGGAGCGGGCGGATAAAGCTCGTGCTCTGGGATGAGAACATCACGGACCTGAGGCCAGGCGACCGCGTGCTCATCAGGGGAGGCGTGGTAACCTCCTACAAGGGCGAGTGGCGCCTCAACGTGAGCAGGGGAGGTTCTATCGACAGGCTATGAGCTCCCAGCCCCTGCTCGCTTAGGCCAGGAGCTCCTCCGGGCCTCAAGCTCCCGGCTGGCCGCCTCCACGTCCTTGTAGGTGTCTATGGCCCGCCAGTAGACGCCCTCATACCTCACGGCCGCGAGCTTGCCCTCCTTGGCCAGCTCCGGGAAGCCCACGCGTTCCACATCCCCTCTATCGGGCAGGTAGTCCAAGGCCTCGGGCCTGAGGCAGTAGACGCCAGCGTTTATCCAATAGTCGGGCAGGAGGGGCTTCTCCACGAACTCCCTCACGCGCCCGGATGGGTCCGTGATGACCACGCCGTAGGGCGATGGCAGTTGGACGAGCGCGAGCACGCCCAGGTAGGGGCCTTCCCGCGCTTTCTCCACGAGCTTCAACGGGTCCAGGTCCGTTATAACATCCCCGTTCATGGCCAGGAAGAGCTCCTCGTCCTCGACCAGGCCCCTGGCGTTCTTGAGGCCTCCTCCCGTGCCTAGGGGCTCCTCCTCTATGGCATATTGGACCTCCAGGCCGAGGGAGGAGCCATCTCCCACGTGCTCCATGATATACTCGCGCAGGTAGCCCACGCAGAGCACGACCTCGCGCACGCCGTGGGCCCTGAGCCATTCAAGCTGCCAGAACAGTATGGGCTTGCCGGCCACCTCTATCATGACCTTGGGCACCTGCTCCGTGTAGGGCCTGAGGCGCTTGCCAAAGCCGCC
>CAZPDR010000040.1:0-2615 GCA_964585495.1 uncultured Candidatus Bathyarchaeia archaeon | reverse complement strand
GGCCGTCGGCTCCTGCGTGGGCTCCTCACCGCTCAGCATTTCCGAGCTTGCCTCATCCGGCCGCATCATCGCTTGAGGCGCGTGCCTTAAGGTTTTTGCCTCAAGCAAGCCTTTTTATCTCGTAGGATGTGGGCCAGCTAGGTCAAGGGGTGGGGTATGGCGGGCTCAGGTGCCGGCCGAAGGCTCGTGCTCCTTGAGGTCGTCAGGAGGGGGGTTCAGCTCGGCCTCTTCGTGCTCTTCAGCGCTGGCCTCTGGGGCCTGACGGCCACCCCCCTCCTGCTGCCCATACTGATACCCTCCTCCACGCCGGGGAGGGTGGTCGGGAACGCCTTCTCGGTCATGGAGCACATGCTCTCCGAGGGCCTGGCCCCCCTCCTCCCCCTGGCGGCCTTCATCATCATCTGCTCCCTCTTCGGCCGCGTCCTCTGCGGCTGGGCCTGCCCCTTCGGCCTCGTTCAGGACATCCTCAGGCACGCCAGGAAAAGGCCCTTTGAGGTCGCGGCCCACACGCACCGCTCGGCCATCAAGCTGAAGTATTACGTGCTGGGCGCCTGCCTCCTCGTGAGCGGCACCCTGGCCATCTCCCTCGCGGCTGGCGTGGGGGAGGACTACAAGAGGGCGCTGGGCTACTTCGCCCTAGGCCCCTTCACCGTCCTCTCGCCCGCCGAGACGCTGTTCTCCCTCCTGCCCGGCCTCCTGGTCGAGCTGGTGGAGCAGAAGCCGGACCCGCGGGCCTTCATCTCCGGCCTGCCCTGGTTCTTCTGGGCCAGGCTGCTCGTCATGGTGAGCGTGCTCGTCCTGGTGGCCTACGTGCCGCGTGGCTGGTGCCGCTACCTCTGCCCCGTCGGCGCCCTCTCGGCCGTCTTCAGCCGCTTCAGCCTCCTCGGCCTGAGGATAAACACGGTGAGGTGCGATAGGTGCGGGGCCTGCGTGCGGGCCTGCCCCATGATGGTCCGCCTCCTAGAGCAGTCGCCCGAGAAGATATCGGACCCGGAGTGCATCTACTGCCTCAGGTGCGTGGCCGCCTGCCCGCATGGCGCCATAAGGCCGAGGTTCCCCTAGGAGCGAGCAGGAGCAGGCCCAGCAGGCAGGGGCAGGTGGCTGCCAAGCGCGAGCGCCCCGCTGGCACTATCCTTGCCCTCTCCCTCGCCCAGGTGGTGGTAGCAGCTAGCCCCTAGCTCCTCCTGGCCTTGAGCCACAGGCAGGCTTGGGGCAAGGCCATGATGAGGCCCAGCAGGCCCAAGGCCGGGACGGGGCCTCGCATGTATTTGGGCGCCACCAGCCTCACGAGCTCCTCAAGCCTTAGGTCATACGTGATGGTCCTGTTCAGCTCGTTCGCCACGACCACGAGCAGGACCGTGCCCTCCTCCCAGAACCGCTCGTAGTAGATGCTGCCCTCCCCCTCGGCCAGCACCTCCACGTCCGGGCTGGCCAGGAGCTCCCTCAGCGTGGTGGTGTTCATGCGCACGTGTAGCCCCTCAGGGCGGAGGAAGGGGGCCAGCACCTCCTCGGAGCCCTCAAGCACGTAGAAGTGGGCGCTGCCGTTCGAGTGCCCGCTCACCTTGATGGCCGTGCCAGGCGTGATGACGGTGCCCTCGTATCTGACCTGGCCGGGGAAGAGCATGCCACCGCTCGTGCGGGACCTGACGGGCAGGACGATGAGGTAGGCGCAGGTGATGGCCAGGGCCACCACGATGACCATGAGGCCCAGCCTGCCTATCAGGGGGATGAGCCTTCTGGCCATCATGTTGGCTCAAACCTCCTGAGGAAGTAGGCGAAGGCCAGGGCATACAGGGCCACTATGATGGCGTAGTGGCCCGCTAGGTAGGCGTGGCACTCCCAGAGCTCCAGCTTGAGGCCCTCGCCGAGGAGCGTGGGGCCGCCGGGCACGGAGTAGTAGGCCAGGTAGGCCAAGAAGGGGTTGAGCACGTAGTAGGCGCGCCAGGCGCTCTCCCAGCCCGTGAGGCTCGCGGCCATCATGAGGAGGCTGCTGGCCACCTGGAGGGCGAACACGATGGCGATGCCTATGGCCAGGCTCGTGCCACCGCGCTTCACCACGATGGCCACGAGGAGCACGAGGGCAGCGGGCAGGAGGGGGCCAGCGAGCAGGCAGGCCAGGCCAGCGAGCAGGACCTCTGGGTGCTCGGCCGCTAGCTCGGGGAAGGTTATGCTCGTGGAGACGGCCACGGAGAGGACGACGAAGGCCACCGGCACCAGGATGCCCGAGATGACCTTCACGAGGAGGAGGCGGCCTCGCCCGATTGGGTAGGTCATGTAGGTCTGCAGCAGGCCCTTGCGTATCTCGTTCGCCAGGCCGTAGGCGATGTTCTTCAGGATGATGATGAAGGTGATGAAGCTTATCACGCCCGAGGCCTGGTTCATGCCCATGAGGAGGCGGGCCTCCTCCGTTATCATGGCCGCCCTCAGCATAGGCGCGAAGAGGAGGGGGAAGAAGGCGTAGAGGAAGGCGAGGAGCTCTGGTATCGGGAAGCGCCAGGTCTCCTTCAGGTCAAGGGCCAGGAGCTCAAGCGTGGGCCCGCCCCTCCTCCCGCCCGCCCTCATGCCCTCTCGCCCCCAAGATCGCCTAGCACCACGCGCCTGAACAGGTCCTCCAG
>CAZPDR010000039.1:0-6581 GCA_964585495.1 uncultured Candidatus Bathyarchaeia archaeon | reverse complement strand
GCTGGATCACATCGCTTATGTCCACCTCGCAGGCCCACAGGTTCTCCACGCCCTCCACGGGCTTGATTTCGCCACCCCAGAGGTCCTGGCCGAAGACGCTCGATAGCGAGTGGACGGGGTTGAGGGAGACGAGGAGCACCTTCTCGCCCTGCGTGGCGAAGTAGTAGGCCATGCCAGCGGCAGCCACGGTCTTGCCCACGCCCCCCTTGCCGCCCGTGAATAGGAACTTCAGCTCGGGCTTGGAGCGCACGAAGTCCACGAAGCGCACGCGCTCACTCACGCCACCACACCTCCCCCTCAGGGCTCCAGCCGAACAGGTCCTTAGCCACGCGGGCTATCATCTCCAGGCCCTTCGGCTCGCGGTCATACATGGGCAGCACGGCACGTATGTAATCGCCGAACTTGTCCCAGATGATGTCCATGTATTTCTGCTGCATCTTGATGCGGTTGCGCAGGTATGGGCCCACGTCCGGGCGCTTGAGGAGGCTGACGGGGTAGACCATGTTCACTATGATGCCGCTGAGCTTCATGTCCAGCTTGGCGAACATGTCCAACGCCCGCTCCGTGTCCAAGATGGCCATCTTCTCCGGTATGATGACCATGAAGAAGGCGGAGCGCCTCTCGTCCGTGAGCACGTCCCTGAAGAAGTCCAGCTTCTCCCTGATGTCCGTGAGCTCCTTCAGCATCATGTCCTCGCGCTCAAGCTCCACCGTGCCCCTGAGTATCTCTATGGCCTCCCGATACTTCTGGGCCTCCATGCGGGCCTCCGTGATCTTGTCTATCCAGGCGTCCAGGATGAAGGCCATGCTCACCATGCGGATGCCGTGGCCGAAGGGGGGCATGTCGAAGATGTAGTAGTCATACTCGCCCTTGGCCAAGAGCTCCGCCATAGCATCGTAGGTGGCCGACTCGTGCATGGCTGGCTCGGCGGCGGCGGACTTGATATACTCATCTATCTCCTTCGGTATCTTGTCCAGCCCATACATCTCCTTTATCCTGCGCCTTATCTCCTCCTGGTATTCAGCGATGCGCCTGTCCGCGTCTATCTCAAGCACGTAGAGGCCTGGCCCGAAGGACTGGACGCCCTTCCCGAAGATGTCGCGCTCGAAGATATCGCTCAGGGAGGCCTGGGGGTCGGTGCTGAAGCACAGGCACTTCTTCCCCTTCTCTATGGCCAGCCAGTAGGCGGTGGCCGCGCTACAGGTGGTCTTGCCCAGGCCGCCTTTCCCAGCGTAGATGACGACCTTCAGGTCCGGCCTCCTCTCGAAGAACTCCCTCATGGTCTCGGGCATCCCACGCTCCCCCCATCACGCACACGCCAGGCGGGGGCAGGCACGCGCGAGCTCAGTAGAGGGCATCGGTGAAGTCCCTCTCCCTGAACAGCCTCCGCTTCCAGGTGGCTATGTTGGGCACCGCGTAGGGCAGGAGCCTCAGGGAGTAGTAGGGCGGCAGGAGCGGTATGCCGAGCATGTCGCCGAGCGTGATGAGCATGAAGAGGTGCTCAAGATACATGCGCGTCTTCAGGGCGTAGCGGACCATGTCGTGCACGGCCATTCCATACACGAGCTCCTTAAGCGCCCTCTTCACCCCTCCGCCCTTCTTCTCGCCAGCTGGCGCGGCCTTCTCAACTTCCTTGGCCATGCCCTCACCTCGCATAACGCTTGGGTTACACTCTTTAAAGTTTTCCCATCATCACTCCCTCATCTTCTCAGTTATGTCCTTCTCCTTCAGGACGAACCTCCTCCAAGTGTTTAGCTGCGGCATGAGGAGGGGCAGCAGCCTGAGCCTGTAGTAGCAGGGCAGGGGGATGCCCACCGTGTCCGCGAAGAGCACGCTCATGATGGCGTAGGTGTTGTAGCGTATCATGTCGGCCCACGTCTTAGCCATGTCATAGACCGTGGCCCCGAAGATGAGCTCCTTCAGCGCCCTCTTAAGACGCCTGAACGTGCTCCAGCACCTCAAGATAGGCTGGGGGGCAGGCGTATAATAGCTATCGCCTACCCGGAACTCCCCTCCTCACGCGCGTATGGCCCCACGCCCAGCTTGGCCATGAGCCAGCGGGCCCTGAACTCGCTCACACCTGGCTCGCCGCGGCCGAAGGGGTCCCAGAGGTCGAACTCCTCGGAGAGGGCCAGCGCCACCTTCCTCGGGTCGTAATCGCATTCCTCGCATAGCTTGGCCAGCTCCTCCTCCGCCCTCTTCAGCTCCTCCAGCGTCCTCATGACGGCGTCTGGGTTCACGCTCACGTAGTCCAGGTAGACGGCGAGGAACTTCAGGAAGCCCGGCAAATCACTGGGTGCCTGCCCGCAGACGCCCAGCTCCTTGGGATACCCTTTCTCCGGGTCAGGCTCCTTCGCCCTGTCGCCCGCTGGCCCTAGGATGCCGAAGCGCCTGTAGTTCTCCATGTGCGCTGAATCGGCTACCGTGGCTATGGCCATGCGGACGGCCGGTATGTCCTCGTTGAAGGGCAGGAGGGGCGAATCCCTGTCCGTGCCCGTGATGAGCTGCGTGTAGTCGTTCGTGCCGAAGGAGTAGCCATCGCACCAGGGGTTGAAGAGGTAGGGCACGAGGCCTATGCTCGGCACCTCGGCCATAAATATCATCTTGGGCGGCTCCAGGCCCTCGCGCTCAAAGGCCTCCCGCACCAGCTCGGTTACCTGCCTGGCCTCCTCCGGGTGCCTGACGAAGGGGAACATGGGCACCAGGTTCGTGAGGCCCTTCTTGTGGCACCTGAGCATGGCCTCCACCTCCATCATGAAGGCGTCCCTGAAGCGCGGGTCCAGGTAGCGCGACACGCCCCGCCAGCCCAGCATGGGGTTGGCCTCCTTGGGCTCCAGCTCCACCTTCCTGGCCTCCACGGGCGAGCCGCAGCGCGGGCACTCCTCATAGGCCTTGAGGGCTAGGCCTCGGCCGCACCTGGGGCACTTCAGCTCGTAATAGACCGCGCCAGCCAAGGTGGCATATTCGTTTGTCTTGAAATCTGAGAAGCGCAATATCACCTCCCTCGGGTAGAAGGAGGCGGCTATAAGGCCCATGCCGAGCGTCAGCCTGTAAACCCATTCCTCCCTCGGGTCAGCACCAGGTGGGAAGAGCTCCTCCACCTCTGGCGCCCAGAAGCCCCCCTCCGCCTTCACGCGGCTGGCCTCAACGCAGAAGACGGGGTGGACCTGTATCCAGGCCGCTATGAACTCCTCGCGAGCCAGGCCAACCTTGCTCACGCCAGGGAGGAGTGAGACGTGGAGGGCCTCCATGGGGGAGCCGCAGTTCACGGCCACCTTCGTCTTCGGCCTCGGTATCTCCTTCAGCTCCCTCACCTCGACTTTATACCTCAGCGCCCCGCGGTAGATGCGGGCCTCACCACACGTGCAATCGAGCGTGACCGGCTCCTTGGCCACGACCGTGAAGAGCTCCGCCCCACAGGCAGGGCATCTCTCGGGAGCGTCTTCCTGGCCCACCCGGCCCACAGCGCAGAAGTCGCACTTCGTGCAGGCCGCCCCCCAGTAGAGGTCCGCCAGCTCGCCCACGTGCTCCGAGAGGCCCTTGGTGCCCACGCTGCAGGCCAGTCCCTCCTCTCGGCTGATGATGGCCGGGTGGCTGGTGCGGTTGCCCAGCTCCGTGATGATGCCCGCTATGAGGTCCCTCTTCATCACCGGCTCCCAGGGCGGGCTGGTGATCTCCGTGTAGAGGATGGGCTTCACGCCCAGCTCCTCGGCCATCTTCGCCAGGATGCGCTTCAGCAGCCTTATGCGCGTGCTGAGCTCCTCCGTGGGCAGGTCCCCGAACTTCAGGGGGAGGAGGGGGCCGCTCGCGATCTTCGTGCCCACGTTCAGGCCCGTGCCGAGGAGGGCGCTCTTGGGCGGCTTGTCCATGAGCACGTAGGTCTCTATCACGGCCTTGCTCCTGGCCGCGTGCACGGTCTCGGGCCTGGCCTGGAGAAGGTAGAGGCGCCCCTTCTCCCACGCGAACTCCACGTCCACGGGCTTCCCCATCTTCTCCTCCAGGTGCGCGACCGCAAGGGATATGAGGAAGGCCTGGGCATCGTTGGCTATCCTGGGGTTCGGGACCTCCTCCACCTCCACGACGACGTTCTCGCCCGTCTCGGGGTCCCAGACCATCTTCTCCCTCTGGGGCTTGGAGGGGGGATTCACGCCCAGGCAGACCACGGAGGTGGGCAGCTTCCTCCCCAGGAACTCCACCACCCTCTTCCCATCCAGCTTGGCCGCGTATATCTCGGCCGTGGGCACCCTACCCTGGACGCCCAGCTCGCCCAGGCCCAGGCAGGCCGTGGACTTGACGATGTTCGTGTTGCCCGACTCCGGGTCGAGGGAGAAGCCCACGCCGGATATCTCCGAGTCCACCATGAGCTGGATTATGATGGCGAAGAGGCCTCTGGCCAGTATCTCCACCTCGCTGGGCACCTTCATGCCGCGCGTCCTGAGCTTCTGCCTGTAGTCCACCACTCTATCGCCGTAGGCGGAGGCCAAGCACATGAGCATGGCCTTCTTCAGGCGCTCCCTATCGCTTAGCGGTATGTTCAGGAAGGTCTCGTATTGGCCAGCGAAGGAGGCGGTGGGCAGGTCCTCCGCCAGCCCGCTGGACCTCACGGCCACCCTTATCGGCTCCTCCTTGCCGGCCTTCTTGGCCTCGGCCCTTAGGAGGGCGATGGCCTCGTCCAGGGCTGCCTCAAGCTCTGATGGAAATCTCAAGCTCATTATGCGCTGCCTTATCTTGGCCAGGAGGTCGTTGACCTCCTCGCCCCTCGCCAGAGCTGCCTCAAGCTTCCTCACCAGTTCCAGCAGGCCTGGGTCGGTCAGGAGCAGCCTCCTGGCGAAGCTGGGGCCGAAGACCACGGCGAAGGGGACGTCCACGGGTAGCCCCATCTCCTTGAGGTCCGCAATGGCGCGGCAGAGCTTGGCCAGGCCAGAGCCCTTGCCGCCCGTGTAGCGCGGGTCCACGGCCTCCGGGTCCCAGATGGTGAGGAAGAAGCGGCCCCTGGCCTCAGGCCTCGGCCGGGGCGCGAGCTTCCTGGGGGGGCTCAGATGTAGGGGGCTCAAGTAGTAGTATATGTCATTACCCGTCATGCTTGAGCCCGCCCTTTATGGGGCCTAGCGATATTTATGCCTTGCCTGTAGCCTCGACCAACGGGGATATCCCCGGCCATCGTTCCCGCGCTGTTTTTCACGCCATCCTGATCGGGAGGCAGCCTCGGCCATCAGGGCTGCTTGAGGGAGGTGCTGCCCTCAGGCTCACACAGGCTTAGCCCCTTGCGCATGAAGTAACCATGCCTCCCGGGGCCGTAGTAGTCCTTGAGGAGGCCCACGCGCTCGTAGCCGAACTTCTCATAGAGGTGGAGGGCTGGCGTGTTGTCCACGCGGACCTCAAGGCAGAACTCCGTGGCCCCCCTGGCCGCGAGCTCCTCTTCGAGCTTTTTCAGCAGGCTGGTGCCTATGCCCCTGTTCCGGTAGGCCGGGAGGACCTCTATGGTCCAGATGTGGCCCACCCGCCTGTGCTCGCGCTCCTCAAGCCCGCCCACGGCCAGGCCTATCACCACGCCCCCCACCTCGGCCACGAGGCTGACGTATCGCTCGTGGGTGATGAAGAAGGCCAGGAGGGCCTCGGGATACCCTTCCTCAAAGCAGGCACGCTCTATCTCGGCCAGGCGGCGCACGTCGCTGAGGGTGGCCCTCCTTATCCTAAGCCCCTCCACCCAGCCTCACCTTCCCGGCCTCAGGAGCACGGGCCTTAGGCCGAGGCGCTCGTAGATGGCTAAGACGCGCTCAGAGGGGTCCTCCCGGCCCGCGTAGAGGAGGTGGGCTGGGCACCCTGAGCGGCAGTCGGAGGAGCCAAAGCCCCTCACCGGCACTTCGGCCTCAAGCCCCTCTATCAAGGCTTGGTTCACGCGGCACTCCTCCTTAATAAGGCTTGGGGAGGCCACCACCGCCACCACGCGGGCGCCAGGCTGCTCCAACAGGTAATCTATGTGCCAGAAGGGCTTCTTCCTGGCCCCCAGGTGCCTCCTCACTCGTCCCCTGAGGCTCAGAGGGCCGGGGCCAAGGCCTGAGCCTGTGTAGAGGTAGAAGCCAGGCCTCAGGGCCACCCGGCCGAGCGAGCCGGCATCGAAGGCCAGTCCCTTCTCCAGGCGGATGACGAGCGTGTAAACGCCCCTCTCGGGCAGCTCAGGCCGCAAGCCTCAGGGCCTCCTCATCTACCTCCTCGCCCGCGTCATTTAGGCCCTCGCAGCCACGGCCTTAGGCGTGCCCCTGCTAGGAGCGCTCAAGAAGGCCGGGGATGAGGTAGCCTGGGCCGCGTGGGCATGGCCGGGCGGAGGCAGCCGATCGAGGGCTTCATGGTGGAGCTCCCCTCGGGCGTCATCTTCGAGGTCAAGGGCCTGCTGCACCCGCCGGGGAGGGTGCTGGCATACCCCAGATACCTGCCCGACCCAGCTGGCGGCCGCGTGCGGGAGGGGCGTAGGTATAGGAAGGTGGCCTCCTGGCGCGAGAGGCAGGCCCTCCTCAGGGAGGAGCCGCTGTCCCGCTACGTGGCCTACGACCCGGTGCTAGGGGATGCCTTCTGCTTCCTCC
>CAZPDR010000038.1:0-6837 GCA_964585495.1 uncultured Candidatus Bathyarchaeia archaeon | reverse complement strand
GAGCCCCGGGGGGGATTTGAACCCCCGACCAACGGCTTACGAGGCCGCCGCTCTGCCGGGCTGAGCTACCGGGGCGCCTAGATGCCCTCCCGCACGGACCGCGCGGACCTATAAAACCCTTGCTCCTCCAGGCCGGGTGCTTCAGGTGCCCTGCCCCTCGCCTTCGATAGATGCGAGCGGGGGCCTAGTGGGCGCGGCCGCCATCATCTGCACCCCCATGGGCCGGAGGGGAGCTCCACGCGAGGCCACGGTGGGCCTATAAATCCGCGCGCCCTCATGGGCCCGTGGAGGTGCCGCAGCCTGTCCTGGCGCGAGCAGGCTAAGCGCTTGGCTGCTGAGGCAGCCGTGGGGGAGCTGGTGCGCGATGGCATGGTGCTGGGCCTTGGGAGCGGCTCCACGGTGGCCTACGCTGTCCGCTGCCTGGGCGAGCGAGTGCGCTCCGAGGGCCTTGAGGTGCTCTGCGTGCCCACCAGCTACCAGATAGCCTACCTGGCCGTGCGGGAGGGCCTCAGGCTCACGAGCCTGGAGGAGCACCAGGAGCTCGACCTGGCCATAGATGGCGCCGACCAGGTGGACGGGCGCCTGGACCTCATCAAGGGCGGTGGTGCCGCGCTGGCCCGGGAGAAGGTGGTGGACTCGGCCGCGGGGGAGCTGGCCATTATAGTGGACGAGTCCAAGCTGGCCGAGCGCCTGGGCGAGCGCGGTGTGCCCGTGCCCGTGGAGGTGCTGCCCTTCGCGGCCCCGCTCGTGCTCAGGCGCCTGGAGGAGCTGGGCGCACACCGGGCGGTCATGAGGGAGGCCGGGAAGGGCAAGGTGGGGCCCGTCATAACGGACAACGGGAACATCATCTTGGACGCCTTCTTCGGCCCGATAGAGGATCCAGCTGGGCTTGAGAGGGCCGTGAAGGCCCTGCCGGGCGTGGTGGAGGTCGGCCTCTTCGTGGGCATGACGGACATCCTATACGTGGGCACCCGCACGGGCGAGGTGAGGAAGCTCAGGCGGGGGAGCTCCTAGCCTAAGGAAGGCCTGAAGGGTGCTTGCCTTGCCCACGCCCTTCAAGCGCCTCCTCATGCGGGAGCTGGCCGATCGCCTGCCCGAGCGGCTGCTCCCCCTACTGCCCTCCGGCATGCAGGTGGTGGGCGACATCGCCATCCTGAGCCTCAGGCCCGAGCTGGTGGAGCACGCTGCGGCCATAGGCGAGGTGATATTGGCCCGCTTCCCCTTCGTGCGCACGGTCTGCCGCAAGCTCGGGCCTGCCGTGGGCGCCCGAAAGGCACCTCAGGTGGAGGTGATCGCTGGCGAGCCGCGCACGGAGACCACGCACAGGGAGGGGGGCTGCCTCTTCAGGCTCGACGTGGCGAGGGTGATCTTCTCGAAGGGGAACATACGCGAGAGGCAGCGCATGGCCCGGGTGGTCCGGGAGGGGGAGGTGGTCTTCGACCTGTTCGCTGGCATAGGCTACTTCACCATCCACATGGCCAAGACGGGGCGGCCAGCCGTCATTTACGCGTCCGACATCAACCCCGTGGCGCTCCACTACTTGGCCGTGAACGTGCACCTCAACAAGGTGCGGGGGCTCGTGGTGCCCGTGTTGGCCGACTGCAGGCGCCTGGCCGAGGCCCTCCCCGACCTGGCGGACCGCGTGGTGATGGGCTTCCTGCCCGGCACGGCTGCTTACCTGCCCGCGGCCTTCAGGGCCCTCAAGCCCGAGGGGGGCGTGATCCACTACCACGATACCTACCACGAGCGGGAGCTCTGGCACAGGCCAATTCAGGTCCTCAGGGCCGCGGCCGCTGAGGCGGGCTACAGGCTTGAGGCCGTGCTCTACAAGGGCGTGGTGAAGAGCTACGGCCCGAGGATATATCACGTGGTCCTGGACGCCCTGTTCGCCCGTGCCCGGCAACGGCAGGCTAACCTTTAAATACCCGATGGACATCGCCAGCCACCAGGTGAGCCAGATGGCCATAGCTGGTGCGAGCTACAAGGCGGAATACCTCGGCGGCCACTCCCTCTTCCCGAAGAAGATGAAGTGCACGCTGGTCGTGGCGCCCAACGGCCTCTCCATCCCGGAGATGGGGCTGATGATACCCTACGAGCGGGTGAACAAGGTCCAGGTGATAACGGAGAAGGAGATAAGCGCCCTTAGGTATGCCTTTCTGGGCGTCATAGGCCTCCTCTGGAAGAAAAAGAAGAAGATGCTGCTCGTCTCCTACACGGACGAGACGGGCATCACGCACGACATGGTCTTCGACGTGAAAAAGAAGAAGGTGGACGAGGCCGCCATGGTGATCTACCAGCAGGTGGCCGCGGCCAAGAGGGCGGCTGGCGTCCAGCAGCCCATGGGGCCTGGCCCTGGAGCTCCCGGAGCCCCCGGGCCTGGCTTCGGCCAGCCACCTGGCCCGACCACCCCCCAGATGTGAAGTCCCACGCCCTCTCCTAGACCTCGCTTACTTTTTATTTGACCTCGCTGAGCACATAGACTACGGGCGGCGGGCTTGACGTTCTCCGTGATAGCCCTCGGCCGTGAGCATGGCGAGATCGGGGTGGCCGTGGCGACGGGCTCTACCTATGTGGCCGACCGCGTGCCCCACCTGGAGGCTGGTGTGGGGGCCGTGGCCACCCAGGGCTACACGCTCGTGTCCTATGGGCCAGAGGGCCTGAGGCTCCTGAGGGCGGGCCTGAGCCCGGCTAGAGCCCTGAGGGAGCTCCTGAGGCGTGATCCCGGCCGCGATTACAGGCAGGTTGGCATCATGGACATTCTCGGCCGGACGGCCGCCCACACCGGGGATCTCACGCCCGCCTGGCACGGCCACATAGTGGAGCCTGGCCGCATCGTGCTCGGCAACCTCTTGGAGGGACCTAACGTGCTGGACGCCATGAAGGAGGCGTTAGAGGAGGCCATGGACAGCGGCCGCCCGCTGGGGGAGGCCCTGCTCACGGCTCTAGAGGCGGGCTCTGAGGCAGGAGGCGACCTAAGAGGCGAGCGGTCGGCAGCCCTCATCGTGGTCCTCCCGGGCGGGAGGGTGGTGAGGCTTAGGGTAGACGACGATCCCCAGCCGATAGCTGTCCTCCGCTCCAAGTGGCAGCAGAAGATGGCGAGGCAGGTGCCCGGCCTCTGAGGGCGTGATGAGCGCGGCCTAGAGCACCTACGGGGGCCTCTTGCCTGTTACTCGCGGGCGTGGAAAACGGTTATGAGAGAGCTGTCCGGCCTGCCCCGGGAGAGGCAGCAGGGGCATGCTGATACGCGAGGTCATCCTGGAGAACTTCATGAGCCACAAGTATTCCCGCATCCCGCTGGGGCCGGGCGTGAACGTGATCTGTGGCCCGAACGGGGCCGGGAAGTCCAGCATCCTGCTCGGCATCTCGCTCGCCCTCGGCCTCTCCCACACGGAGCGCTCCAGGCGCCTCAGGGACCTCATAAGGTGGGGCGAGGATTACGCGCGCATCACGCTCATCTTGGACAACTCGCCCAGGAACGGGAGGAGGCCTATCCCGCGCATCAGGAAGGACTACGTGGTCCTCACCCGCGTCCTCAGGGCAGACGGGCGCTACTGGTTCGAGGTAGATGGCGTGGCCGCCACGAGGGAGCAGGTGGTGCGCCTCCTGGGCAAGCTGGGCGTGAACCCGGAGAACATGCTCATCATCATGCACCAGGGCATGGTAGAGCGCTTCGCCGCCCTGGATCCGAGGGAGCGCCTGAAGCTCATGGAGGAGGCCACGGGCCTGAGGGAGTTCAGGACGCGCGTCCTGAGCGCCCGCAAGAAGCTGGCGAAAGCCCTGAGCGAGGAGAGGGCCGTGCTTGAGCTCCTGGAGAGCGCGAGGCAGACGCTGGAATACTGGCGTGAGCAGCACGAGCGCTACCAGGCGAAGAAGGAACTCCTCATGCGCAGGGAGTTCCTTGAGCGCGAGCTGGCCTGGTCCCGCGTGGCCGAGCGGGAGGCCGACGTGAGCAGGCTGAAGGAGCGCCTCTCAGCAGGGAGGAGGGAGCTAGAGGCCGTAGAGAGGGAGCTCAAGGGCCTTGAGGCCAGGTTAAGCGAGCTAGCGGCCAGGAGGGAGGAGCTGAGGAGGCAACTCAGGGAGGAGCTCAGGAAAGCCTTTGATGCCAGGGAGAGGAGCGCGAGAGCACATGCCTTCCTCCGCCTCGCCTCCGAGCTGGGGCCTGAGGCTGTGGAGGTGTTGGCAGGTGCCTGCGCGTCCGAGCTGGGCATTCTGGCCGAGGACGCCGAGGCCCTGAGGAGGCAGCTAGCCAGCTCGGCTGAGGAAGCTGAGCTCGCGGCCAAAAAGGCGTTTGAGAAGGCCCTGGAGCTTGAGGCAGAGGCGGCCGCGCTGGCCGACAGCCTCGTGGAGCACCGGGTGAGGCAGGAGGTGCTGAGGCTCAGGAGGGAGGGCCTGTCGGCCGAGCTTGAGGAGCTCTCGGCTGAGCTAAGGCTCAAGGAGGCCAAGCTTAAGGAGCTCCTGAGGAAGGCCGAGGAGCTGGGCGCTAGGGTGCCCGCCCCGAGGCCTCAGGATGAGGTGCAGGACGAGCTCAGGAGGGTGGAGGGGCAGCTCCTAGCCCTCAAGGACGTGGACGAGAGGGCCGAACTCATGTTCAAGCGCTACTCAGCCCTCTACGAGGAACTGGAGGTCAAGGCGAGGCTGGCCAAGGAGAACCGCGAGAGGGCCATGGAGGAGGTGAGGAAGCGCATGGAGGCCTGGCTCTCCGTGGTGGGCAAGATGGTGGAGGACGTGAGCGCCCGCTTCAGGGCCATACTCGCCCGCGTGCAGGGCGATGGGCGCGTCCTCCTCGTGAACACGGAGGACATAGAGGAGGCGGGCGTGGAGATACTCGTGGGCTTCAGGGGCGCCAAGCCCGTGCCCCTGGACGCCTACACGCAGAGCGGGGGCGAGCGTTCCGTGGCGACCGTGGCCTTCCTGCTGGCCCTCCAACAGCACGTGAAATCTCCCTTCAGGGCCATAGATGAGTATGACGTGCACCTAGATCCCGTGAACAGGCAGAGGCTGGCAGAGGCCCTGGTCTCGGCCGTGGAGGACAGCGGGGTGCAATACGTGATCATAACGCCCGGCCCCCTGCCCTTCGCCGACCAAGATGTGCGTGTGCTCACCGTTCAGTGCGTTGAGGGTGAATCCCTCGTCCGGGTATTGAGATCTTAAAAGCGATCTACGCGATAATCACATCATCACCAAGAACTTTGTTCTCTGATTAACTTATATTTTCGCCCGCCTACTCTCTCTGCCATGAGGGCCAAGCCCAGGAGGCCCATCGAGATACCCTGTGGTATAAGGGCTGCCGGGAGGGAGCTCGTCCAGTTCTGCATCAGCATGAAGAACGTGCCGGGCGCCATGGGCCAGGTGGCCAGCGAGGTCGCCAGGCATGGCGTGAACATCCTCTCGGGCTACATGTCCGCTCATCCCGGCGAGGAGCTGGGCTACGTTACCTTCTTCGCCGATATAACGGATGCTACCATAAGCCTGGAGGAGCTGGCCGCGGCCCTAGAGCAGCTCGATGTGGTCGTGGAGCTGGAGGTCCATGGGGCGGAGGTGCCGGGCCTCATGGTGGACGCGGCCCACTTCCCGCTCCTCTTCCTGGGCCAGGAGGCCGTGATCATAGACCTGCGCATGATAGGGCACATGTTCAGCCGCCTAGATGAGGTCTTCGGCACGGGGGCGAGCGTCATCCTATACGAGATGGGCATGCGGGCGGGCAAGGTCATAGTTGAGGAGGTAATCGAGTGCGGCATCCCCGAGGAGGACGTGCTGAAGGTCATAGCGGCCATGGGCGTGGCTAGGGGCTGGGGCATCGTGGAGATACTGAGCTGGGAGCCCGGGGCCGCTAGGCTGGTGCTGAGGATATGGGAGAACTTCGAGTGCAAGCCCCTCGCTGGCAGGAAGAGGAAGCCCCACAGCCACCTCATGAGGGGATTAATTGCTGGCATCGTGTCCAGGCTCACGGGCCAGCCCGTGAAGGTCCGCGAGGTGAAGTGCCTGGCGAAGGGAGACCCCTACTGCGAGTTCGTGGTCGAGAAGGTGCAGCCCGTGTAGCGCTCGCCCGTGGCCGCAGCCCCTCGTCATGCTTATTAGCACCCGCTCGCCACGGCCGGTGGCCGAGGAGGCGGCCTAGGTGGAGACGGAGCTCTGCCGATTCTGCCTGAGGACCGGGGTGTTATGTTCGAGCTGCCAGGAGAAGCTGAGGAAGGGCCTCGTGGGCCCATCATACAAGGAGATAGCCCGCCTCCTCCTCGACCTGGAGGCCAACGGGCTGGGCGCGCTACAGAACGTGCACCTGCTGAACGTGGCCGATGTAGAGGACGTGCTTGTCCTAGTGTTCAAGCGCGGCAACCTGAGGCACCTCAGGCCCGTGCGGGGGAAGCTCGCCCGGCTCGTGGAGGAGCGGACGGGCAAGCGCGTCCACCTGATGGAGGGAGATGTGGATGAGCGCACCTTCCTTGAGCAGCTCTTCTGGCCGGCCAGGCTCCTAACGATCAACAAGATATGGCTGCCGGATGGGAGCGTGGAGACGCGCGTCATCCTCCGCGGCAGGAGGCCCTGGGCCAAGATCAACGTGCTGAAGAGGGTGGCCTGGGAGCTCAAGGGCCTAAGCCTAAGAGTGGAGTTCGAGAGGTGAGCGAGGCCGGCGGTGGGCAGCGTGGGGAGGTGGCGTAGGACACACTATACCGATCAGCTCGGGCCAGAGCTAGATGGCCGCGAGGTCGTCCTCCTCGGCTGGGTGCGGGATGTGCGCGATAAGGGCCGCATCTGCTTCGTGGTCCTCCGGGACGCCAGGGGCACGGCCCAGATCACGGCCAAGAGGGGCGAGGTGGGCGAGGAGCTCTACAGGCG
>CAZPDR010000037.1:0-6957 GCA_964585495.1 uncultured Candidatus Bathyarchaeia archaeon | reverse complement strand
GAGGGCAGCCGATAGGCCAGCTGGGCCAGCGCCTACGATGATGAGCTCCCTCTCCCCCAAGGCCCGAGCACCAAGCTGGGCTAGCCGAGCCCCCCAGACATAACCTTAGCCCTCACCCGGTGGCGAGCATCTTAACGGCCTCCTCAGGCGTCATCACCCTTAACCCCGGTATCCTGGCATAGTGCTTCACGTTGCCCGTTATCATGGGAATCCCGTTCTCCTTGGCTATGCTGCCAGCGAGCAGGCCTCTCACATCTATCATCATGCCCTTCCGCCGGAGCATGGCCATAATCCGTGCGGCCTCCACAGCCGCCCCGTAATCGAGGTCTAGTATCACCAGCTTCGTAAGGAATTCCGCTACAAGGCTGGCTTTTTCCTCAGGCTTTGGGGAGAGGAAAGCTCCTAGCCATATCTCGTAGGCGTTGATGCATGTGGTAGCTAGAATCACGCCCTTGGCAAGCGCGGCCTCAAAGAGCTTCATCGCCTCTTCTGAAGGCCCCCTGAGGTAGTCTATGAGGATGTCCGTATCTAGGCAGAGAGTTCTCGGGCTTCCGGCCTCCATGTGCTCCACATCTCCCTCAGCTCCCTCATGAAGGCACGGAGGTCCTCGGGATAGCCTCGCCAGCAGCCAGCGAACCTCAGCAGATCTGCCTGTTTACATAGGATCATGGACGCCCCCTTCACCTTCACCAGCAGCTTATCCCCAGGCTTGAGGCCTAGCTTCTTCCTCACTTCCTCCGGAATCTCTATCCTGAAATCCTTGCCCACCTCGACTAGGAGCACCAAGGCCTACACCAGCTCCACGTGCCGAGGGGAACCTTATTAAGCGTGCTGCCCCGAGGGAACAGCCAGCTGAATGATATGCTTGAGCGCTTCCTCCATAAGCCTTTTTATATTGCCTCCCCCCGCCCGTGGGGAGCATGTGGCCCACGCTGGCGATATGGCTCTGCACTGCCAGGTGCAACCGCTCCTGCCGCCACTGCTACGTGGCCGACCGCTTCAGCGGCCCGGAGCTCACGACCGAGGAGGCCCGAGCCCTGATACGCGAGCTGGCGGAGGGGGGCACGGTCCACCTGGCCTTCACGGGCGGCGAGCCCTTCCTGAGGCCGGACGTGCTCGACCTGGCCCGCGAGGCGGTGGAGCTGGGCCTCCGCGTGAGCTTCAACACGAACGGCACGCTCGTAGATGAGCGGCTGGCCCGCGAGCTTAGGCGCTTGGACGCCTTCGTCTTCCTGAGCCTTGACGGGGCCGACAGGGAGGTGTGCGATGCCATAAGGGGGCCGGGCGCCTGGAGGCAGGCGCTCAGGGCGCTGGCGGTGCTGAGGAGCTACGGCGTGCCCTTCTCCATCATCATGACCATAACCAGCCTGAACTACGGGCTGGGGAGGAAGCACGTGCTGCTCTGCGAGGCCGTAGGCGCCTGGGAGGCCGTCTTCCTGCCCCTCATACCGGCCGGGAGGGCGGCTGGCCCCGGCCGGGAACTCGTGCCAAATGCCAGGCAGGTGCTCGTGTGCTTGAGGGAGGCGGAGGGAGCCGCTGAGGAGGTGGGCTACCACGCCACCGTCTGGTGCGCCCCCTTCGCAGCCCGCTTCACGCGCTCCAAGCGCATCTACGTGGCCCCCTGCTCGGAGGGCGTGGCGGACATAAGCCCGCAGGGGGAGCTCCTCTTCTGCGACACGCTCGACCTCAGGACGGGGGACGTGAGGGAGGGCTTCTCCCGGGCCTGGGAGGCCTTCCTGGCCTTCAAGGAGGAGCTCCTCAGGGGGCGTGATGTAGAGGGCATGGAGCCCTGCTCCCGCTGCCCCGTGCGGGCCTTCTGCGAGGGCGGCTGCCTGGCCAGGGCGCTCCTCATGCGCAAGGACGTGAGGGCGCCCGACCCGCTCTGCCCGGCCGTGGCAGGTGCCCCAGTTGATTGAGGTCCCTCCGGGCACCTGCCCTTAGCTTTAAACAGCGTGAAGGCGCAGGCCAGTCGGTGCCCTGCCTTGGAGGTCCTTGAGGCCATCAGGACCCGCCGCAGCGTGCGAAAATACGCGCCAGACCCCGTGCCAGATGAGCTCCTGAGGCAGGTGCTTGAGGCCGCCCGCTGGGCGCCATCTTGGGCCAACACGCAGTGCTGGGAGATAGTGGTCGTGAGGGACCCGGAGCGGAAGAAGGCCCTCTCGGAGCTCCTCGTGCCAGAGCGCAACCCGGCCAAGAACGCGGTGGCCACCGCGCCCGTGGTGCTGGCCATCTGCGGCCGGAAGGGCATCTCGGGCTTCTACAAGGGGCAGCCGGTAACGGAGAAAGGCGACTGGCTCATGTTCGATGTGGCTCTCGCGGTCCAGAACATCTGCCTGGCCGCCCACGCGCTCGGCCTGGGCACGGTCATCGTGGGCGCCCTAGACCATGCGAGGGCCGGCGAGCTGCTAGGCCTGCCCGAGGATGTGGAGCTGGTCGTGCTCATCCCGCTAGGGAAGCCAGCTCACGAGCCGAAGGCGCCGCCCAGGAAGGAGCTGAGCGAGTTCGTCCACCTAGAGCGCTATGGGCAGAAGCTCTAGATGGCCTGAGCACGCCAAAGGCACCTTATTTAAGCGCCGCCATCTGCGCCCTCCTGAACGCCATCAAGGAGCTGAAGGGGCTCCCGCACTACTCACATCGCGATTACGTGGACATCATGAAGGCCCTGGTGCAGGAAACGGGAGACCGGGAGCTCGCCAGGCTCTTCGCCAGCGCTGGGAGGCTCCACGCGAACTTCTACCACGCCTTCCTCTCCAGGCCCTCGTTCGAGGCGCACAGGGAGGATGCCCTGAGGCTCGTGGGCAAGCTCAAGGAGATCCTAGCCAAGGCGGGAGGAGGCCATTAAGCCCCCCTGGCCGAGACCTCGGCCGCCCTCTCTATGAAATCCTCCACCCTATCGGCCGGTATGACGCAGCTCGCGGCATAGGCGTGGCCGTCAACGGCTATGCCGAAGCCCCGCGTGGCCTCCTCCAGCAGGCCAACGGCCGTGGGCACCCTGCCAGCGTCTATCTCGGCCCTGAGGGGCTTTGGAGCTCGCACGGACACCTTCACGAAGTCGCCCTCAAGGCGGCCCAGGCCCGGCACTTCCGGCTCCATGTGCATGAGGCCCACCACGAACATATCCGGCCGAACGAGCCTCCTCTGGTGCGAGAGGTAGGAGCAGAAGGTGCCGACCACCTTGGAGCCCATGCCCCGATAGGCATCGCCAGCGTTGAACCACTGGATGCGGCCGGACCGCCTGAGGCCGCCGCGCTTGTAGAGCCGGGCCAGGAGGCGCTTGTTGATGGCCTTCCTTCTCTCCTCAAGCTCCCTGACGAGCGCCTCCACCTCCGGCGTCAGGCCCTCTAGAGCGGTCCTCACGCCCAGCTCCGGCCCGCCCTTGTAGTAGCCCACGGGCCCTAGGACCTGGAGCACGGAGAAGAGCCTGCGGACGCCCACGCCCAGCTTCCTTATGATGAGCCTCCGGCCGGAGCGCTCCACCACGCCCTCCCTAAGCGCCTCCTCCAGCACCTCGGCGTTAAGGCCCCTGAAGCCCACGGGTATCTCGCAGCTGCCCACGAGGGCGAGGTAGGATAGGTCCTTGTTGGCCTCATCCAGCTCCCTCGCGAAGAGGTAGCAGCAGGTGGCGCCGGAGAAGTCCTCCTCGCCACGGAAGCCCACGTGCTCCAAGTTCAGGTCCAGCACGGCCGGGTCCGCGGCCAGCCTGGGGTCGTGGTGGTCGAGGATGACCACGAGGTTGCGGCCGCGGTTGAGCTCCGATATGAGGTCCGCGTGCGGCGAGCCTATGTCGCAGTAGAAGATGGCCTGCTTCTCGCCAGCGTGGAGCTTCCTCACCACCTCCGGGAACAGCTTCTCTAGGCAGATGAGGCGTGTCCTAAAGCCAGCTCGCTCTAGAGCTGCCTTCACGACCGCGCCAGAGCAGAGGCCATCGGCATCATCGTGGTGGACCACGACCACCTCCTCCGCGCGGAGCTCCTCCAGCCTCTCGCGTGCCTCCCGAGCGCGCTCCCTGAACCACTCCGGCACCAATTCCTCGGGCACCCTGTCTAGGGTTCCGTGCTTAGCTATATAGGTGCTCTGGGCTCGCACGGCCAATTCCCCTCCGTAATCTGGGCCAGAGGGCGGCCCAGCCCGAAGCCGGTTAGCTTTAAGCCCGCGGCAGCACGGGGGGCCGAGAGGGCATGCCGAGGGAGGAGCACCCCCTCCACAGGCTCTTCTACCCGGGGAGCGTGGCCATCATAGGCGCCTCCAGGAACCCGAGCAAGTTCGGGCACGTCCAGCTGGCCAACCTGCTCCGCACGGGCTTCAAGGGCCGTATCTACCCGGTTAACCCCCGGGCCGATGAGATACTCGGCCTGAAGTGCTACCCGAGCGTGCTGGACGTGCCCGGGCGCGTGGATGTGGCCGCCATCACCATACCGGCCCCAAAGGTGCCCGCTGCCGTGGAAGAGTGCGTGGAGAAGGGCGTCCGCTTCGTGGTCATCATCTCCTCAGGCTTCACGGAGGCCGGGCCAGAGGGCGCCAGGCTGCAGGAGGCCATGTTGGAGGCCGTGGAGGGCACGGAGACGCGCCTCGTGGGCCCGAACACCACGGGCATCCTGAACGCGGAGAACGGCTTCACGACCACCTTCATGCCCATCTACGGCCCCGTGAGGCCTGGCCCCGTCTCCTTCATCGTCCAGACGGGCCTCTTCGCTGGCGTGCTCCTGCTCCAGCTCATCACGGGCGAGCACTTCGGCCTGGCGAAGGTGGCTGGCCTGGGCAACAAGTGCGATTTGGACGAGGTGGAGGTGCTCGAATACCTGGGCCAGGACCCGGCCACCCGCGTGATAGCCATGTATATCGAGGGCGTGAAGAGGGGGCGGGAGCTCCTGCGCGTGGCACGGGAGGTGGCCCAGGACAAGCCCATCCTGGTCCTGAAGTCCGGGCGCACGGAGGCAGGGCAGAGGGCAGCTCTCTCGCACACCGGCAGCCTCACGGGCAGGGACGAGGTCTTCGACGCGGCCTGCAGGCAGGCAGGCATGTTGCGCGTCTACAGCTTCGAGGAGATGCTTGACCTGGCCAAGGCCTTCGCCATGCAGCCCGTGCCGCGCGGCAGGCGCGTGGGAGCTGCCTCCTACACGGGCGCGGGCTGCGTCCTCATCTCCGATGAGTGCGCCCTGAGGGGCCTTGAGCTCGCCAACCTGTCGGGGGCCACGCGGGCCAAGGTCGCGGCCAAGCTCCCGCCCTGGGCAAGGCCCACGCACCCAATAGACATAGAGCCACTCCACGAGACCCTGGGTCCCGATGCCTATGGGTTCTCGCTGAAGATGTTGGCCGAGGACCCGGGCGTGGACGCGATAATGATAAACATCATGGCTCTGCCGGAGGAGCTCCACAACACGCCCTTCTACGCGGCCCCTGAGGACTACGTGCGCTACTTCTCGGAGGCCCGGGAGGCCGCGCCCCACAAGCCCATCGTGGCCTGCGTGGGCGGTGATGCGGGCGTGCTGGGGGATGTGGTGGGGGCCCTGGAGGAGGCGGGCTTCCCCACCTACCCGTCCATCTGGCGTGCCATCCGAGCTCTAGCTGCCCTGGCCCGTTATGGCGAGGTCAGGCGGGCGCTTAGGGGCGGAATAGGATAGGACGAGCGCGAGGGCCACCAGGGCCGTGAGCCATGTGCCCACCATGAGGTGTGTGGCCAACAGGTCCAGCGGGCTGGGCAGCGTGGAGACGGCCCCTAGCACGAAGAGCAGGGAGCCGAGGAGCACGAGCAGGCAGATGGCGAGCGGCAGCCTTGCCCTCTCATCGCCAGCCGAGAGGAGCAAGGTGAGGGCCAGGGAGGCTGAGGCAGCAAGCATGAGGGCGTAGAAGGGCCAGGGGCCGTAGCTACCCATGCGGTAGCGGCCCACGTAGACGTAAGGCGGGTTCACCAGGACCAGCAGGGCGGGCGAGAGGCAGAGGAGCGAGAAGAGGGCGAGAAGGCTGGTTATGAAGGCCACCGCTACGTCAGCATCGGCCTTACTGGGCTTCCCTCGCACGCGGATGGAGGGGAGGGCGATGAGGGCCACGGAGGCGGAGGAGAAGGCCGTGAGCTGGGCCTGGCTGATGGCCTTGCTCAGGCTAGGCCCGAGCTGCGCCTCTAGGTCTGTCTTGAGGAGCTCTATGGCCCCATCGTAGGTCAGGACGGTGAGCTTGGCGCCCCGCGCGCCGAGCAGCTCGTAGATGTCCTCCGAGATACGCTCTACCTCCTCGGCCTCCAGCTCGTCCTCGACGGCGAGCGTGAGACCAGCCTTCCTCACGTCCTCCCTCCTCAGCCAGCCTTCCGCCAGCACGAACAGCCTCACGGACGTATGGCCCTCGGCCACGGTGGAGATGTAGAGCGGGTAGTAGACGCACCCGCACTCGAAGAGGTAGGCCAGGGGCTCGGTGCTCGCCACCTCATCGGGCCTTATGGCCATCACGTCCACCGTGAAATACCTGTATCCGCGCTCCACGTAATCGGCCAGTATGTCCTCGGCCTGGGAAAACTGCTCCATCTGCTCGCTCACGTCGAAGCCCTTCTGCGCGAAGAAATCGACAAGCCAGCTCACCAGCTCGCGGGCATCGCGGACCTCAAGGACTGCCACGTGGTGGGCACCCACCTCCTCGTAGAAGATGAGCTCGACCATAGGCTCGGCCACGGGAGCCCCACGGGGAGCTGGGCCGAGCCTGCTGCCGTAGGTCTTCACGTAATATGAGACCACCGACTTCCTCGCGAGATGCTCGTAGAGGATGTCCTCAAGCTCGTAGAAGGCCTCGCGGTCGGCCTCCAGCACCTCGGGCACGGAGGGGAATGGCATGAGCTGGACCACCAGGATGGGCTCCTCCTCGCTCAGCCGCTCGTTTACCTGTTGCCTGGCCGCCAGCTGGAGCTCCACGTCCACGCTAAGGAGCAGGTATTCGTGCGTGCCGTTCCAGGCTATGATGGCCTTCTGGGAG
>CAZPDR010000036.1:0-7593 GCA_964585495.1 uncultured Candidatus Bathyarchaeia archaeon | reverse complement strand
GGCCTGGTGAACGCCCACCAGCACATCTCCATGGGCCTCCTGCGCGGCTACGCGGACGATTACCCGCTCAAGGAATGGCTTGAGCAGCACATCTGGCCCCTGGAGGCCAAGATGGAGCCCTACCACATGTATGTGGGCTCCCTCCTCACCTGTGCCGAATCCCTCCTCTCGGGCGTTACGACCGTGAACACCATGTATCACTACGCCCACCCGGAGCTGAACGAGGCCAAGGCCATCGCTGACATAGGCATGAGGGGCGTGGTAGGCCACGTCTGCTTCTCCTGGCGCAAGGAGGAGGACAGGAGGGCGCTCGACGACCTGGTGAGGCGCTGGCATGGCGCGGCCGATGGCCGCGTGAGGGTGAGCGTGGACCCGCACGCGCCCTACACGGTGGACCCGGACTACATGGTGGAGCTCAGGCGCCTCACGAACGAGTATAACGAGCGGTATGGCCATAAGGGCACCATAACCTTCCACGTCCACGTGGCCGAGACACCAGATGAGCCGGATAAGATAAGGGAAGCCTTTGGGGTCTCGGCCGATGAGGGCGTGGTGGCCTACCTGGACCAGCTGGGCGTGCTAGGGCCCGATGTGGTGGCCGCCCACTGCGTGGCCTTAACGGGCAAGGACATAGCCATCATGGCCGAGAGGGGCGTGAAGGCCGTCCACAACCCTGTCTCGAACATGAAGCTCGCCTCGGGCGTGAGCCCCGTGGTGAAGCTCCTGAGGGCGGGCGTGCTGGTGGCGCTCGGCACCGACGGGCCGTGCTCGAATAACACGGCCGACATGTTTGAGACCATGAAGTTCGCCTCCCTCCTCCAGAAGGTGGTGCTCAACGACCCGACGGCTCTGCCCGCGCGCACCGTGCTGGAGATGGCCACGGTTGGAGGGGCTCTGGCCCTCTCCTGGCCCGAGATAGGCACCATAGAGCCCGAGAAGAAGGCAGACATCATAGTGATAGATGTGAGGAAGCCCCACCTCACGCCCCTCTACAGCGAGGAAAGCCACCTGGTCTATGCGGTTAGGAGCTCCGACGTGCGCACCGTGTTGGTGGATGGCGAGATAGTGGTCGAGAATCGGGAGCTCAAGACAATGGATCTGGCGGACATCATGGAGAAGGCCACCAAGGCCAAGGAGGACCTGCTCTCGCGGCTGGAGGAAGGTAAGACATGAGATACCAAGAGGAGCGCACCATCTACATGATAAAGCCGGAATGCCTGCTTGAGGATGTGGTCCGTGCCCTGAGGAAGCTCGGCTTCAGCCCCGCCCTGGAGGAGCTAGGGGGAGGCTGGCTCATAGAGGCCTCCAAGAGCGGAAGGCACGTCAAGGCCTGGCTCAAGAGCGAGAGGCGCGTCCTCCCTGGCCTTGAGGTCTTCGGCTCAGTGCCCGTCAGCCGCCTGCACGTGGAGGCAGAGGGACCTGAGGGGTTCGTGCGGGAGCTCAAGCGCAGGCTCGAAATCGAGCTGCTGAGGTGCCTGGGCTAGGCCATGAGGACCTACGAGCTTGAGCCTAGGGCGCCCTTCAGCCTCCACCTCACCTTCGTGGGCACCGAGCCAGCCTTCCCATCCGTTTACGACGGGCGCTACCTCTGGCGCGTGATCAGGACGAGCGGTGGCGAGCTAGTCCCGCTCCGCGTGGAGCAGGTGAGACCACCCGATGAGCCGCTCTTGCGTGTGGAGCTCCTAGCGCCTGGCGTGCCCGAGGACGCGGCTGAAGAAGCCCTGCGCACGCTGAGCCGCTTCCTCTGCGTCGAGGACGACCTGACGAGCGCTTACGCACGCATGGAGGCCGACCCAGCCCTCAGGCCCATGCTCGGCCCCATGAGGGGCATGATGCCTTGGACCGCCTTCACTCCGGTGGAAGGACTTGTGGACGCCATAGTCTTCCAGCAGATATCCTTGAGAGCGGCATTCTCCATCATAAGGCGCCTCGTGAAGGGCCTGGGTCAGCCGGTCCGCGTGGGAAAGCACGTCCTCTATGCCTTTCCTAGGCCAGAAGACATAGCTAAGGCTGGCCGAGAGCGCCTGAGAGAACTCGGTCTCAGCAGGAACAAGGCAGATTATGTGCTGTCCCTGTCAAAGAGCCTGATCTCTGGCCAGCTTGACCTGGAGGCCATGGGAAAGCTCTCCGTGGAAGAGGCCGTCAAGGCCCTAACGGCCCTCAGGGGCGTGGGGCGCTGGACGGCCGAGCTCTTCTTGGCCACGGGCCTCAAGCGCTGGGAGGTGGTGCCAGCCGATGACCTGGGCATAAGGCGGGCCTTCGCCCACCTCTACGGCCTTGAGCGCGACCAGATAAGGCCCTTCGTGGCCCGCTGGGGCGAGGACGCCTGGCCCATCGCCTACTACATGCTCGTGTGGTGCGAGCGCAGGGAGCGCGTCCTCGGGGGCAGCGGGCTTTTATACGGGCGAGGATAAGCCATGAGCGGGATGGAGCAGAGCCTTCAGGAGCTGAAGCGCAGGTTCCTCAAGCTGCTTGATGAGGATGTGGAGTTCCGCTACACGGTGGCTGGTTACCTAGGCCTATCGGAGATACTGAAGAGGCTAGATGGCATAGAAGCGGAGCAGCTCAGGATGCGCGAGGAATTCAGCAAGCGCTTTGAGGCCCACGAGCGGGAGCTAATAGCGCTCAGGGTTGATTTGAAAGCGCTCAGAGAAGACTTCAACCGCATGCAGGAGACTATAGAGAGAATGCAGGAAACCATAGAAAGGATGCAGAAGACCATAGAGGGCATCTTAGGTAGGCTAGAGCAGCTCGATAAGCGCTTAACGCGGGTGGAGCGGACGCTTGAGAAGCTAACGCTCGACATAGAAGAGGAAGCCCGCTCCGTGGTAGCGCACCGGCTCAAGCAGATGGGCTACGAAATCGCGATCGACAGGCTTCACCTGCCCGGCCTTGAGCTGAACCTCTATGGCGCCTCAGGCGATGTGTGCGTGGTTGGCGAGGCGAGCGTGAGAGCTGGCCCTGCGCTCTTGGAGGAACTCAAGCGCAAGTTGGATGCCGTTAAAAAACGTTATCCCGGCCTCCTCAGGCCGAAAACGGTCATGGTCATCTATGCTTCCTGGGCTCTGCCAGAGCTGGTCGAGGCGGCCAAGCAGGAGGGCGTCTGGATCCTGAAGGCCACGGGTGATATAACGCCTCCACCGGAGCTTTAGTCATGCCACGTAAAGGCGAATAGCTTTTAAGATGCCATGACCATCTAGGCCCCGCCCTCGCGGAGGTATGAATGTTGGGCAAGAGGGTATTGGTGGCCTTAGGCGGTAACGCCATCAAGAAGCCGGATGAGGTAGGCACTTACGAGCAGCAGCTCGCGGCCGTGAGGCGGACGGCGGAGCAGCTGGCCGAGATGGTGGCTCGCGGCTACGAGCTCGTCATAACGCACGGCAACGGGCCTCAGGTGGGCAACCTCCTCATCCAGCAGGAGGAGGGCGTTCGGCGTGGCGTGCCCCCCCAGCCGCTCGACGTGCTGAACGCCATGACGCAGGGCCAGATAGGCTACATGCTCCAACAGTGCCTGCAGAACGCCCTCCGCGCCCGCGGCATAGAGAAGCCCGTGGTAACCGTCATCACGCAGGTGTTAGTGAGGCCAGATGACCCGGACTTCAGGGACCCGAGCAAGCCCGTGGGCCCCTTCTACACGCGCGAGGAAGCGGAGCTCCTGGCCCGGGAGAAGGGCTACGTGGTCAAGCGCGTTCGGCCTGGCCACGAGAGGGCCTACAGGCGCGTGGTGCCCTCGCCAGATCCGCTGGCCGTGGTTGAGGGGGAGGCCATCAAGGCCATGGCGGACATGGGCATGATAGTCATAGCAGCTGGCGGGGGCGGCATACCGGTGGTCCAACGCGATGGCGGCCTGGCGGGCGTGGAGGCCGTGATAGACAAGGATCTAGCGGGCGAGCGGCTGGCCGAGGTGGTGGGGGCCGATATCATGCTCATCCTCACGGACGTGCACAAGGTGAAGCTGAACTTCGGCACGCCCCGGGAGCGCGATATAGATGCCATGAGCGTGCGCGAGGCCAGGCGCTACCTGGCCGAGGGCCATTTCCCGCCCGGCAGCATGGGGCCCAAGGTGAGGGCCTGCATAAGGTTCTTGGAGAACGGGGGCGAGCTAGCCATAATAGCCCATCTTGAGGAGGCCCTAGCGGCCCTGGAGGGCCGCGCTGGCACGCGCATCTACCCGGCCAAGGTGCCCGTGGGGGCAGGCCTGATGAAAAGCTAAAAAGCCACCCGGCTGGCAGGTGAAGCGAGATGAAATACAGGCTCATGGACGTGCTGGCCTGCCCCGAGTGCAAGCACTTCCCGCTGGAGCTGGTGGTGCTCTCCGAGCGCGAGCTTGAGGGCGTGAGGGCGCCCGAGGGCTTCAGGTGCGAGCTCTACTGCGGCCTCCACCGCGCCTTCCTGAAGGAGCTGGGACAGGAGCCCGATTGCCTGAGCTGCTTCGCCCGCGAGGTCGTGGAGGGCGTGCTCTACTGCCCGGGCTGCGGCCGCTGGTATCCCATCATAGACGAGATACCGCGCCTCCTGCCCGATCACATAAGGGAGGCGAAGATGAAGAAGGAAGAGCTGGCCTTCCTAAGGAAGCACGCCGACGAGCTGCCCGATAAGATAACAAGGGAAGGCAAGCCCTATAACCTGGGGGAAGGTTAGGAACTCGGGGAGGACCATGTGCTCACCGCATGTCCTGCTCATGTTCCCGGACGCCTTCGGAGGCTTCCTCGTGTTTGAGGTGTTCTTCGCGGCCTTTCTCGCGCTCTTCGTGTCCATCACCATCTACTACATCATAGTCGTGAGGAGGGTCGCTGGAGGGCACTACGAGCCGGTGGGCTTCGTGGGTTTCACGCCCATCTTCGTGCGGAAGGGCACCCCGAGGGCTAGCTGCCCAAGCTGTGGAGCTCCCGTGCTGCCCGGGTGGCGCTACTGCCCCTCCTGCGGCCGCGAGCTCAGCGCGCTCTGGCGTGAGGAAGGAGCTTAACACGAGAGTAAGGCTAAGAAGAGGGAGCTCAACGTCCTCTGGGGGGCCGTGAGGAGGGCTAGATTGGCTGAGCGGTGATGGAGCGGGTGAGCTCCCGAGCCCCTGAGAGCTTTTATGCCTCTAGGGCGCAGGCACCCACGGGCGATGAGCACTACTCCCGGCCCTGAGCTCCTAGCCCGCCCGAGCGGGCGCGAGCCGTGATGTGTCGGGTTTCAGCGAGCCTCCCTGGGCCGTGAAGAGCACCGGATGGGCCAAGGCAGGCTAGGCCCGTGAGGAGCCGTGTGAGGGCAGAGCCCGGGGGACCGCTCCGCTATCCATCAAGCCGGTGAGCCAGATAGCTGTCGCCGTGGCCACTTATATCGGTCTTCTGCCTCTGTCTCTATTGGTGAAGGCCTTGGAAGTCCGCCAGAGGATAGCTCGCCAGCGTGAGGTTCTCATGGGCTTAGTGGATGAGCTCAAGCGGGAGGCCAGCTATCGCGGAATCGAGCGCCTCGTCCAACTTGTCATACAGGCTCTCTTGGACTTAGGCCTGATGGCTATATCGGCCCTCGGCCTGAGGAAGCCAGCCTCCTACCGCGACATCGCCACCGTGCTTGAGGAAGCGGGCCTCTTAGAACACGGTGATGCGCACATGCTCAGGCTCATGGCTGGCCTGCGGAACATACTAGTTCACGCGTATGCTCATGTCGATAAGGACATGGTGCTCGACGCATCCCATAAGCTGGTATCGGATGCCCCGAGGATAGCCGGTGTCATGCTCGAAGCCACAAAGGATGTGCGCGACCCCAGGCCCTCACGCGAGGTGATGGAACTCACAGAGCGCATGGCAGCGAAGCTCAGGGAGGTGCTCGAAGGGCGTGTTAAAGCTGCCTTCCTGTTCGGCGGCAGGGCGAAAGGCTACGTGCTCAGGGGGGATGTGGATGTGGCCGTCTTCTTCGGAAGGCCCTACGACCTGTATGAGCTGGGGGAGCTCGTGGTCGATATGGCCGATGCCCTGGGCGTGGACGAGGGCCTGATAGACATCCTCGTGCTGGACCACGCCCCGCCGGAACTCGTCCTAGAGGCCCTGGAGGGCCTGCCCATCCTCCCGGTCAAGCCCCTACTGGCCTTTGAGCTCAGGCTGAGGGCGCTCAGAGAACTCCTAGACCTTAGGGAGGGCCTGAGGCTGCTTGGCTCTCATTAATCCTCTGTCCTCCGTAGGGGGTCTAAAAACGGACCCTAGTCTATAGGTGCTCACTTCCGCTAAACCTTTAAGGAAATCGGGCCTTAAAGGAACTGGGAGCAGGATATGGCCCGCAGGACATTCACCGTGGTGATCGAGAAAGACGAGGACGGCTTTTACGTGGCATCGGTAGTCGAGCTACCGGGCTGCCACACCCAAGCCCGGAGCCTCGACGAGCTCATGAGGCGTATTGAAGAGGCGATAGAACTCTACCTTGATGCTGTTGGCGAGATGCCGGGGGGCGAGGTGGTGGGCGTCCAGTTTGTAACAGTTGATGTAAAAGAGGCGAGAGCGAGTAGCGCTTCTATATCATAAATGTAGCAAGTCATAAATATATCGTAAATGCGGCAAATAAAGGGCCGTATGAGCATTAGATTGAGGCCATTACCGGCTAGAAAGGTGATAAGGGCGCTCACGAAATTAGGCTTCAAGCCCATCAGGATGCGTGGCTCGCACTTAGTGCTAAGGCATCCTGATGGGAGACTTACGGTTGTGCCCGTCCATCCAGGAGAGGAGATCGGGAGAGGGCTCTTGAGGAAGATCATACGTGATGCGCGGGTGTCGGTGGAGGAGTTCATGAGAGCTGTTGAGGACGAGTAGCTTAAAAAGGCCTCCGGGCTACCTACGCTCGGCCGTGATGAGCGTCGGAACTTGAGAGGCCGAGCGCCCATGACCGGAGCTCACGGGACCCTCTCTGAGCTCCCCCTCGCCCCTCCGGCCCTTAGGCTCCCTCTGGCGCACCTCCTCCTGGCCCTGAGGATGGCCTCGGCCCGCCTGAGGTCGGCTGGCGTGTTCACGTTCAGGAAGGTGCTCAGGCCCGGGTCGAGCTGCTCTAGCACGGCCGTGGAGATGTAGCGGACGCGGCGGAGCTCCCTGAGGAAGGCACGCAGGCTTGGGCTCTCGCCAGCCTCCAGCACGCGCCTCCCTGCCTCCACGGCCGGTCGCACGCGGTAGGCTGCCTGTAGCGGCTCAACATAGCCGTTTGGCCAGCTGGGCACGGCCGCGTTCATGTGGCTTATCACGTCGGCCAAGAAGGCGAGCACGGAGCGCGAGGCCAAGGGCGTGTCGCAGGCTAGGGCGAGCGCCACGGGCTCCCTCACGGCCGAGAGGCCGGACACCAGGCCGAGGAGGGGGCAGGCTGGCCCGAGGCTGGCGTCATCGAGCACGAGCCTCGCGCCCGCCAGGACATCCGAGCCCTCTAGGGCGGATGCCTGCTCCTCCGAGCTCACCACGACCACCAGATCGCGCGAGAGGGAGCTGGCCACATCGAGCACGTAGGAGATGAGGGGCCTGCCGCAGAGCTCCACGAGCGCCTTCGGCCCACCAGCCTGGCCCAGCCTGCTGCCCTGCCCGCCAGCCAGGATGACCACGGAGACGCGGTCCATGAAGCAGCCTTCCTCGCCCC
>CAZPDR010000035.1:0-7710 GCA_964585495.1 uncultured Candidatus Bathyarchaeia archaeon | reverse complement strand
CTCCGTGGTGCGCGTTGAGACGGCCGAGCAGGCTAAGGCCCTGGCCGGGCAGGTGAAGCAGATACTCTTCCTCGGGGACCTCTTGATCAGCTATGGCGATTTCCTATACAACAACAAGGAGCTCCTGCCCTCCGGCTACGTGGAGGAATGGTGGGCTCAGGAGCTCTCGCGGGCGGTGGAGGAGCAATTCGGTGGCGACATCGAGCGGGCGGCCGAGGACGCTGGCTTGCCGCCTGCCGAGCTGAGGGAGGTGCTTGAGAACCCCCTGGGCGCTGAGGTGCCTGCTCACGTGGCCGTGAAGCTATCTAAGGCCCTGGACGTGCCCCTCCACCCGAGATGGACCTACTTCTGGCACCTCCTGGCGCCCGAGGACATCCTGGCCTTGCGTGCCTGGGCTCTGGCCTGCGAGCTGGTGGTCGAGGGCGGCGTGGTGAGGGAGTTGAGAGGGAAGGCAGAGGGAGGCGTCAAGGAGCTGCTTGAGCGCCTTTGCGTGCCCCATAGGCTGGAGGATGGCCAGATCGTGGTGGAGGGAGGTGATGCGCACGCTCTAGCCGCCTGCCTCGGCCTGCTCGATGCTGGCGTGAGGGAGCTCCCTGCTGGCGAGGTGCCTGCGGACCCCCTGGAGCTCCTCGGGCGCCTCTCGGGCATCAGGGTGCGCAACAAGGCGCCTGTCTTCCTGGGCGCCCGCATGGGAAGGCCGGAGAAGGCCAGGGCGCGCGAGATGAAGCCGCTCGTGCACGTGCTCTTTCCCGTGGGCCTGGCTGGCGGCCCTCAGCGCAACCTGGTGGAGGCAGCGAGGAAGGAGCTCGTGGAGGTGGAGCTAGCTCACAGGCGCTGCCCGAGCTGTGGCCAGGAGACCTTCTGGCCCACCTGCCCGAGTTGCGGCTCACGGACGGTGCCCATCTACACCTGCCCCCGCTGTGGCCGCGAGCTAGCGGAAGGCAGGAGCTGCCCAGCCTGTGGAGCGAGGGCGGTTCCCTTCAGGAGGAAGCGGGTGTCCCTCAGCGGTTTGCTGAAGGCTGCCTGTGAGAGGCTAGGCATACGCAGGCTCCCCGACCTGGTGAAGGGCGTTAGGGGGCTGATGAACGAGGAGAAGATGCCCGAGCCCATAGAGAAGGGCATACTACGCGCCCTCCACGGCCTCTCGGTCTTCAGGGATGGCACGGTGCGCTTCGATGCCACGAACGCACCTCTCACGCACTTCCGGCCGAGCGAGATAGGCACGCCCGTGGAGGTGCTCAGGCGCCTCGGCTACGAGCGCGATGTGGAAGGGCGCCCCCTGGAGCGGCCAGACCAGCTCTGCGAGCTCAAGCCCCAGGACATCATATTGCCCCGTGAGGCAGGCGAATACCTGGTCCGCGTGGCGAAGTTCGTGGACGACCTGCTCGTGCGCTTCTACGGCCTGGAGCCCTACTACCGGGCCGAGAGGCCAGAGGACCTGATAGGGCACCTCGTCATGGGCTTGGCGCCCCATACCTCCGTGGGCGTGATAGGGCGCATCATAGGCTACACGGACGCGAAGGTGTGCTACGCCCACCCCGTCTGGCACTCGGCCAAGAGGCGCGATTGCGATGGCGATGAGGATAGCGTGGCCCTCCTGCTCGATGTGCTCCTGAACTTCTCCAGGGCCTACCTGCCCGCCCGTTCTGGCGGGATGATGGATGCCCCCATCTTCCTCATGCCCATCGTGAGGGCACAGGAGGTGCAGAGGCAGGCGCAGGAGGTGGACGTGGCCTGGTCCTACCCGCTTGAGTTCTACGAGAGGACGCTGGAGAAGGCGCCTGCCAGGGAGGTGGAGGGGCTGGTCGCGACCCTCAAGGACGTGCTGGCCGAGAGAGGCGATTGCCTCGGCCTTGGCTTCACGCACCCCACGGGCCACGTGAGCTCAGGCGTGCTTGAGACGGCCTACAAGAGGCTGAAGACCATGAGGGAGAAGCTGGCTGGCCAGATGGGCCTCGCGGACATGATAGTGGCCGTGGACGCCCGTGAGGTAGCAGCCCGCGTGCTGACCACGCACTTCCTGAGGGACCTGATTGGCAACCTCCGCGCCTTCGCCACGCAGGCGCTCAGGTGCAAGCGCTGCAACAAGCGCTTCAGGCGCGTCCCCCTCTCAGGCCGCTGTGATGCCTGTGGTGGCGAGCTCACCCTCACCATCCACAGGGGGTCCGTGGAGAAATACCTGCGCGTGGCCGAGCACCTGGTGAGGCGCTACGGGCTTGAGGGCTACCTGGCCCAGAGGGTGGAGCTGGTCAGGAGGGAGATAGAGGCCCTCTTCGGCGGCAGAGGGCCCAAGCAGGCATCGCTCTCGGACTTCATGAGCTCTGAGGAGCTCTAGCCTCGGGGGGCCATAGGTGCTCGAAGTAGGTCTTGGCCACGTGCGCGAGCTCAGCGTAATCGGACCAGATGGCCATGAGGTCGCCAGGGCCAGGCCCCGTCAGCACGAGCACCGCCTCTCTCCCATCAGCGATCACACCGCCGCCGAACATGCCGGACCTGAACCTCACCTCGGCCAAGCCCTCTAGCTCCGCTAGGTCCTCTCTGAGCTCGTCAGAGGCCAGGATGCGGACCTCCAGGCCTGAGAACCTCAGGTGTGCTATGCTGTGCTTCAGGGCATCCAGGATGCCCTTGGCGGCAGAGGGCACGGCCATCAGGACCTCGTGGGAGGCGCGGGAGAGCACCTCAGCTATCTTGGCCAGCACCTCCCGGGAGCCCCTTATGATCCAGATGTCCGGCCTCTCCACGGCCCGGGAGCGCTCGTAGAGGGGCTGGAGTTCCTCCACCAGGGAGGCCTCAAGGGAGCGGAGTTCCTCCTCCCTCCTCAGCCTCTCGGCCCTCACGGCCTCGGACGGCGGCCTGGCGAAGTAGAGCTTGGGCCTCCCGGGCTTGAAGCCCACCCAGCCGCGCTCCCTCAGGCCCTCCAGGACGCCGTAGATCTTCGAGTAGGGCACGCCTGAGGCCTGGCTCACCTCCCTGGCCGTAAGCTCCCCGTGCGCCACCAGGGCCAAGTAGGCGCGGGCCTCATACTCCGTGAGCCCCAGCTCCCTAAGGGCCTCCAGCGCCCGCTCGCTCACGCCAGCACCACCCTTTTCACCGGGTGCGTGGTTGGGAAACCCTCATATACCTTTAATGGCCAGGCGCGCCTAGCCATGTTGGCCGCTCAGGAGCGCGGGAAGAGGGAGTTCATCAAGCAGACGAAGAGCCTCTGCCCGGAGTGCAAGCAGGTCATAGATGCCGTGGTCTATGCTGAGGGCGGGAAGGTCTGGATAGAGAAGGAGTGCCCGAGCCACGGGCGCTTCAAGGATGTCTATTGGAGCGATTACGAGCTCTACAAGCGCGTCCTGAGGTTCGACTACATCGGGGGGCGCCTGGAGAACCCCAGGACGAAGGCCACGCGCGAGTGCCCCTACAACTGCGGCATCTGCGATATGCACAAGACCTACACGATCCTGGGCATCATAGATGTAACGAACCGCTGCAACCTGAACTGCCCCATCTGCTTCGCCCACGCGGGCGCCGTCGGATATGTGTATGAGCCCACAAAAGAGCAGATAAGGGCCATGCTTGAGAACCTAAGGGCCAACAGGCCCGTGCCCACGCCAGCCCTGCAGTTCTCGGGTGGGGAGCCCACCGTGCGCGAGGACCTGCCCGAGCTGGTCAGGATGGCCCGCGAGCTGGGCTTCAGGCACATAGAGGTCAACACGAACGGCCTCATGCTGGCCAAGAGCCTAGACTACTGCCGAGAGCTGGTGGAGGCGGGCGCGGACACCTTCTACCTGCAGTTCGATGGCACGAAGCCCAAGGCCTACGAGGCCGCGAGGGGGCGCGACCTCCTGCCCATCAAGAAGAAGGCCCTAGAGCACCTGCGCAAGGCAGGCTGCCACAGCGTGGTGCTGGTGCCCACGCTCGTCCGCGGCGTGAACGACGACCAGATAGGCGAGATCATAGAGTTCGCCTACAAGAACCGCGACATCGTGCGCTGCGTGAACTTCCAGCCCGTCTCCATCACTGGCCGCATAGACTACTCCAAGCGCGAGCAGATGAGGATCACCATACCGGACCTCATGCACCTAGCCGAGGAGCAGACCAAGGGGCGCATCAAGGTGGACGATTGGTATCCCGTGCCCACCGTCGTGCCCATCGCCAGGTTCGCCACCAGGCTGCTCAACCACCCGTATCCGGAGTTCTCGGCCCACCCGCACTGCGGCATGGCCACCTACATCCTGCCCACCTGGCGCGGCTACAAGCCCATCACATCCTACGCGGACGTGGACGAGCTGATAGATGCCATAGATGCGGCTGCTGGCCTTGAGAACAGCGATGCCATGAAGAAGGCCCTGAAGGAGGCCGCTAAGAAGCACATGAGCAAGTGGTTCCTGTTCAGATACTTCCTCCCCGTGGCCCTCAAGGGCGATTACGATGCGCTCAGGCGCCTCCACTACAAGATGATAATGATCGGCTCCATGCACTTCATGGACCCCTACAACTTCGACACGGACCGCGTGCAGAGGTGCATCATCCACTACGCCACGCCGGATGGGCGCATCATACCCTTCTGCTCCTACAACAGCATCCACAGGCCTGAGGTAGAGCGCGCCTTCAGCGTGCCCATCGATAGGTGGAAGCCAGGGCGGGCTTAGAGACGCGGAGGCACATGGGGCAATATCACGCTCGCCTCGACCACCGGCCTAAGGTGCTCTACCACGTAGGGCTCAGCTGCCAGCCCGGCTGGCGGGCTGAGAAGCAGCACATCGAGTTCCACCCGCGTTTTCTCTCGCGAGACAAAGGCTACCAGCGGGTGAACGGGCTTGTTCAAGATGTTCGCGAGTGCTAGAGCGGAGAAGGCCACCTTATACTTGAGCAGGCGCTGTCTCCTCGACTTGGCCTCTAGAACATAGAGCTCCTCAGCGCCCAAGACAGCATCTACCTCTACCTGGCCCCAATAAGTGTATGGGCCGGATGTCTCCGTAGGCCTGAAGGTGAACTTAGCGGAGGCGATGCGCACTGATGGGAGCACGTGCACCTCTTTCCCTCTTGACACAGCTCTGATGAAGGTAGCTGCGCCCAACAGAGCCACGGCCTCACCTCTGAGCCGCTGCGCCAACAGCAAGACCCACCTCGGCAGGTGCCCGAGCTCTATGTGGAGCTCCTCGGCCTCGCCCCGCTCCTCCGGCCTCAAGACCTCCCTGGCGTAACCTCGGCACGCCCTGCAGAGCACGAACATGGCCCTGCCTTTGTGCCTCTGCCCCAGCCTGATGACGTAGAGCTCGCGCTGCCTGAGGGAAGGAGGGAGAGCCTCAAGGGTGTCCAGGGAGATGAACTTGGGCGCTGTGAGCCCAGCCCGAACGCCTACCTGGGCTGCTAACTCTTGGAGGTCCAACGGGTGAGTGCACTCACCCGCACCTAGCCCAGCTACCTGCTCACGGAGCGGCCCCCTTAGCAGAAGAGACCAAAACTTCTCCTTTGAGATCATCCCGATACCTCCACCGCCATGCCTTCCTAGGGCCTTAAAGGCTGTTTAGCTACTATCGGCCCGGTAGGACCGCTTATAATTGGCTTAGGGCTGGGGCTTAATCACCTGCCACGGCCCGGAATCCCTGGTCTGAAGACGACTTCTTCCCGGCCCCCGCTCCATGCTGCACGTGCCCTACTGGCCTGGGCTCTACGCGCGAGCCTAAAGCCTATATCTGCCCTCCTTAAACTCGCACTACGGCAAACAGCTCCATCCCGGCACGGAAGGCCTGTAAAGGAGCGGTGGAAAAGGGCTCTAAAGCTGCCACGGCCCCTCGCTCCTGCTGAGGTGATGAGGATGGGGATGAGGCTGGTCAGCGTTACCCTGCCGGAGAAATACCTGGAGGGCCTGGAGGAGCTCGTGAGGCAGGGCCGCTACCCCAACCGTAGCGCGGCCATACGCATCGCGGTCCGCGACCTCCTCCTGAGGGAGCTCTGGAACGGCTCCCGGTGAGGGGAGAAGCCTCTCCCCCTCCCACCCCCCTCCCCCTTCTCGTCCCTCTCCCTCAGGAGGCATGCCAGATAGCAGGCTTTTTCCCGCATCTCATCGCCCTCCCGAGAGCACCAAGTGGATGCGTTGCCTGTAGCGGTCTAGCCTCCTGAACACCCTGAAGGCTACGGCTGCCCTGGGCGGAGGCGCGCCTGGCCAGCTAACCTTAATCCCTAGGTAAGCTCAATCTAGCAGGGGGACGCGTTGGTCTCAAGGGCTGGGGATTGGCTGAGGCAGGCCACGAGGGACCTGGAGCACGCTAGGAGGTCCGTGGAGCTCGGCGATTACGAGTGGGCCTGCTTCGCTGCCCAGCAGGCTGCCGAGAAGGCCGTCAAGGCCCTATACCAGAAGTTGGGCATAGAGGTCTGGGGCCACTCCATATCGCGTATGCTGGAGCACCTACCCGATGAACATAAGCCTCCCAGGGAGCTCGTGGAGAAGGCCAAGGAGCTGGACAGACACTATATACCCACCAGGTATCCCAACCTGCACCCCGAGGGCGCCCCCATGGACTACTACACCAGGGCGGATGCCGAGAGGGCGGTGAGGTATGCGGGGGAGATACTGGAGTTCTGCAGGAGTAAGGTTCTTTAAGCTGGACTACGAAAAGGCCATGGGGGAGCTCAGGGAATACGCCCAGAAGGCCCTCTTAAAGGGCGCTAGGGCCGTCGTCCTAATCGGGTCCCTGGCCAGAGGGGATTACACGGCCTTCTCGGACGCCGATGTGGTCATAGTAGTGGACGAGGCGCCCGACAGGCCCCAGGACAGGGTGCTGGACTTCCTAGACCCAACGCTGACCCTGGACGTGGAGCCCAGGGTCTACACGGCCGAGGAGCTCCTGCGCATGGCCCGGGAGGGCAGGAGGCTGGCGGAGGAGGTCGTGGAGCACGGGAAGCTCCTGGCTGGGGACAGCGGGCTGATAGAGGCGGCCAGGGTCCTGCTCAGGAGGCGCGGTTAGGGTTCAACGCCCAAACTCCCCCGCCTTCACCTCACACGGATGGCCTAGCTCCTCAAGAGCCTTCTTGAGCATGAAGGGGCCAGCGAGCTTGTTGTCCCTGGCCGTGAGGCGGCATATGCCAGCTTTCACCGCCCTCTCCCGCGGTAGCGCTTGATAGGCCCGCGTCGGTAACTTATATATGGCCCAGCCCAGCCCTCAAGGCCAAGCGAGGGAGTCGGCGTGCCAGGGAAGTTCACGGACCGCATAATAAGGGCGCCTGTTGCCTTCACCTTCAGGGACCTGATACTCCTCCCCGGCCTATCCGAGGTTGAGCCGGGCGAGATAGATGTGCGGACGCGCGTGAGTAGGCATTACGCGCTCAACATACCCTTCGTGAGCTCCCCCATGGATACGGTAACGGAGGCCGAGATGGCCATAGCCCTCGCCAGGCAGGGCGGGCTGGGCGTGCTCCACAGGAACTGCACGATAGAAGAGGAGGTGGAAATGGCCAAGCGCGTGAAGAGGGCCGAGTCCTTCATAATAAGGGATGTGGTCACCGTGAGGCCAGACCAGACCGTGGGCGAGGCCATAGAGATCATGAGGAAGCACGAGATCTCGGGCCTGCCCGTGGTAGGAGATGGCGATCGCCTCGTGGGCATAGTGACGGCCAGGGACGTGCGCTTCGCGGATCTGGGCCTCAAGGTGGCGGACGTGATGACACACGTGGAGAGGCTGATAACGGTCCAAGAGGACATCACGCTTGAGGAGGCCAAGC
>CAZPDR010000034.1:0-7749 GCA_964585495.1 uncultured Candidatus Bathyarchaeia archaeon | reverse complement strand
ACGATGAGGCTGTCCAGGAAGAGCATGCAGGCGTTCTCGAAGATGGTGCCCAGGGGGCCGAGGGGCTCGCTCTCGCCCCTCATCTGCCTGGCTATGTAGTCCTTCATGGCCGCGAGCTTCGTCCTGCCCTTCACGACCACCACGTGGTCTGCCATGCGGCCCAGCGGCGAGTTAGGATAGGACGTAACGGCCACCACGGTGGCGCCCGCCTCCTTGGCTGCCTCAGCGGCTGTGACGGTGCCCTTCGTCTCGCCAGAGCCCGAGATGGCCACGAGCATGTCGCCTGGCCCAGCTGGCGGGGTTATGGTCTCCCCTACCACGTAGACGTTGAAGCCTAGGTTCATGAGCCTGAGGGCGAAAGCGCGGCCCACGAAGCCGCTCCGGCCAGCGCCGACCACGAAGACCTTGCGGCCATCTTCCCGGGCCTTGAGGAGTAGATCTATGAAGGTCTCCACCTGCTCTGGGTCAAGCTCCTTTATCGCCTTCTCAGCACCCCGGAGGATCTCATGAGCGGCCATCCTGAGCGCTCTTAACCGGGCCTCCTCAGCCAAGGGAGGTCTCCCGTGCCGAGGGCGGGAGAACTCATCTTAAAAGGTTTCTCCCACCGGCCTAGTTCATGGCTGGAGGCCGAGGGCAGCAGTTATATATGGCAGGATACAGGGGAAGGAGAGGTAATAACGGGCTAAAACGGCCGCCACCGTGGCCACCGCTATGAGCATGAGGGCCAGGTAATCGCGCCTGCCCATTTTGAGCACGTATAAGCTGGTCCTCTTCTCAGAGGCACCCCAGGCCCTCGACTCCATGGCCTCGGCCATGGCCCAAGCCCTTTTTATAGCGTTCACCACCAGGGGGACTAAGATGGGTATGTAGCGCCTAGCGCGGGCTAGGGGGCCGCCCTTGTCCAGCTCTAGGCCCCTCGCCCTCTGGGCATCCATGGTTATCCTGGCCTCCCTGGCCATCACGGGCGTGAACCTGAGGGCGGCCCGGAACATGAAGCAGAAGCTGTAGGGCACGCCCATCTGCTCTAGCGCTAGGCTCAGGTCGTCTGGCGAGGTGGTGAGGGTGAAGATGGAGAAGCTGGCCACGAAGGCCAGGAAGCGCACCGCCAGGGCCAGAATGCGCTCTACCGCGTAGATGTCCAGCTGGCCAGCATACCAGGTGAAGAGGGCGTTCGTGGCCAAGATGAGCAAGACGAGCGGGAGAGCGGCCCTGAGCGTCCTGGCGAGTTCGCGCCCCACCTTGCCCAAGAGGGCGAGGGGCACCTGTGCGAGGAAGAGGATGAGGAGCGGCACAAGCTCCTGGTGGACGCCAGCCACCACCATCATGGCTATCGCGTAGACTAGCTTGACGCGTGGGTCTAGCCTGTGGAGCAGGGAATCCTTCTTCTTGAAGGCAAATCCCTCAAGGAGGGCGCTCATCTCGGCTCCCTCCTAGCGCTCAGTATGATGTCCCTCGCCTCCCAGAGGTCTAGCACGTCCGTCCTAACAGGCAGGCCGAGCTCGCGCAGGCGGCAGAGGGTCTCAGGCACCTGGGGCCTCAGGAGGCTAGCCCGCCTGAGGAGCTCCGGGTCCGTCAGCACTTCCTCGGCTCTCCCGTTCGCGAGCACCTTTCCCTCGGCCAAGAGGACCACGCGCGGGAGGGGCCTGAAGTCCACCACGAACTCCATGTCGTGCGTTACCATCACCACGGCCCTCTCGCCCAGGAAGCCCGAGATGAGCTTGCGGAGCACCTCCTTCTGCGCGTGGTCCTGGCCCAGCGTGGGCTCATCTAGGACCAGGTATTTCGGATCCCACACGAGCACGGACGCGAGGGCCACGCGCTTCTTCTCGCCACCGCTCAGGGCTAGAGGCGAGGTATCCCGGTATTCCTCAAGCCCGAAGGTCCTGAGAGCCCATTCCACGCGCTTTTCTATCTCCTCCTCCGGGAAGCCGAAGTTCTTGAGCGCGAAGGCTATCTCGTCCTCCACGGTCTCGCAGAAGAGCTGGTGATCTGGGTTCTGGAAGACCAAGCCGACCTTGCGGGCGAGCTCGGCTACCGTGGCCTTCCTCGTGTCCACGCCGTCCACGAGGACGCGGCCTCTCGTGGGCTTCAGCAGGCCGTTCAGCGTCTTCACGAGCGTGGTCTTGCCCGCGCCGTTGGGGCCCATGATGACCACGAAGTCGCCCTCGCGTATGGTGAGGGAGACGCCCCTGAGGGCCTCCACGCCCGTGGGGTAGACATACCAGACATCCTGGACCTCGATGGGCAAGTCAGGCCACCTCCGCGATCAGCCTGGCCGCCTCGGCGGGCGAGAGGGGCACCTTCGGCAGGCGCAGCCCGCGCTCGGCCAAGAGCTCGTAGAGCCTCACGACCTTCGGGATGCCCACGCCCAGCTTGGCTGCCTCAGGCGAGGCCAGCACTTCCTCTGGCGGCCCATCCAAGACCACGCGCCCCCTGTCCATCATCACGATGCGGTCCGCGTAGGCGGAGGCCAGGTCTAGGCGGTGCTCGATGAGGAGGACCGTGATGCCGTGCTCCCGGTTGAGCAGGGCCACCAGGGACAGTATGTCGGCTGCCCCGGCCGGGTCGAGGAAGGAGGTGGGCTCATCGAGGACCAAGATATCGGGCTCCATGGCCAGGACGGCCGCTATGGCCACCCTCTGCTGCTGACCGCCTGACAGCTCGTGGGGGGCGCGGTGCCGGAGCTCCCACATGCCCGTGACGTGGAGGGCCCATTTCACGCGCCTCCAGATCTCGTCCCTGGGCAGGCCCAGGTTCTCCGGCCCGAAGGCCACATCGGCCTCGACGGTCAGGCAGAAGAGCTGGTTCTCCGGGTTCTGGAAAACGAGGCCCACGTGCTGCGCCAGCTCCCAGATCTCGTGTTCCCGCGTGTCTAGGCCGGCCACGAGCACGCGGCCCTGGAATTCGCCCGGGTAGAAGTGCGGTATCAGGCCGTTCAGGCAGCGGCAGAGCGTGGTCTTGCCACAGCCGGAGGGGCCCGTGATGATGACGAACTCACCACGCTCTATGGAGAGGTCTACGTGCTCTAGGGCTGGCCGCTTGGCCCCTCTGTAGGTGAAGGTCAGGTTCTCTACCTCTACTATGCCCATCTGCCACCAGCGGCCCGGGCTCCCCCTCACTTTAATTCCTTTCCCTTGACGCCCAACAACCTTTCGAGTAGCTTAAGGCAGAAGGCCAGGGCTTCCTCTACCTCGCCCTCCCCGTTCGCGCCAGCCGAGAGGGCGTGGCCACCTCCCATGCCCTTGATGTGCTCGCCCAGCGGCCGGGCTAGGTCGCGGCCCAAGTGCACGCCCGTCTTGGCCGAGAAATCGCTCGTGGCGCGCATGCTCACCCTCAGGCGCCCTTCCCTCTCGCCAGCCACCACGGCCAGGTGGGCGCCCATGCTGAGGAGCGCCCTCGCCACGGAGGCCTGGAAGGCGCTCACGTAGGAGGTGGCCACCAGCCAATCGCCGAACCTGTAAACGCGCGTCCTAGCGCAGGCCTTCAGCCTGGCCACGCGCTCCGAGTAATCCATCTCGGCCGAGAGGAGGGGGAAGAGCTCCCTGGGCCTGGCGCCAGCCTTCACCAGCTCGGCTATGGCGAGGAAGGTGTCCGCGCTCGCGAACACCAGGTGTCTCGTGTCATAGGCTATGCCGAGGAAGAGGGCCTTCGCGGCCCTAGGGCTCAGCTCCACGCCCAGCTCCCGGTAGAGGCGGGCCACTATCTCGCAGGTGGAGGAGGCGTTCTCGTCCACGATGCTGAGGGCCGCCAGCCGCTCGGTGCTCGGGTGCCTGGCGTGGTGGTCTATCACGACCAAGGGCACCTCGGCTGCCCTGGCCTCAACGGGCTCCTTCAGCTCCTCAAGCTGCTCCGTGTTGTTCGTGTCCACCATGAGGAGCACGTCCGCCCAGGCTGGGTCGGCCTCCTCCGAGAAATCGAAGCCCAGGTGCTCTAGCACGCGCTTGGAGACCTTGCTCACGCCCTGGGCCGCGTAGCACCGGATCTCTAGGCCCGGCCTGAGGGCCTGTAGGAGCTCCACGAGGGCTATGGCCGAGCAAACGGCATCTGGGTCAGCGTTGTGGTGGCAGAGGATGAGCGCCCTTCTGGGCCTCACGCGCTCCAGCAGTGCCTTAAGCTCCTCCCCGACCGGCAAGGGCCAGCTCCCTCAGCTTGGCTTCTACGGCCTCCATGGCCTTCTTAGCTGCTTCCCTCGCCAGCTCATCTGGGTCCACCCTGGCCGAGGAGGCCACGCGGAGCTCCACGTCCACGGTGATGGTGAGCGGCCTGGTGCCCTCCACCACGATGGAAACGCCCATGTCATATATCTTCTTGGGCGGGAGCATGGAGAGCACGTAGTCCCTGGCCGCCCTCTCGCCGGCCTCCACGACCTCCATGACCTGCTCGTCCGTGAGCTCCGGGAGGCCTATGACCACCTCATCCGCCATCCAGCTCAGCCCCTCGCCCCAAGGGCCCTCCTGAGCTTGGGCTCAAGCTCCTCAAGCTGCTGCTGAGCCCTCTCCTCCTCCCTCTCCACGCTCTTCAGGCGGAGGTTCAAGAACTCCCTCCTGTCCTCAAGCTCCTTCATCACGCTGGCCTTGTCCACGCGGATGAGGAGGGAGCCCACGGACTTGTAGATGGGCGCGTCATCGCCCAGCTTCTCCAGCTCCTTGAGGGCGTTCTCCACCTCGGCTAGCTCAAGCTGAATTTGCCTCTTCCTGGCCTGCACGAGCTGGAGCTGCTGCTGGAGCTGTTGGTAGCGGAGGAACATCTGCTGGACCTTTGGTGGCACAGCCTCCTCGCTCATGGCCTCTCGCCTAGAGGTGCCCGCGGGCGTGATAAAAGGCTTGAGGCCTCAAGCGCCCACGGCTGCTAGACAGGCATCCCTCAGGGCCCTGAGCCAGCTCAAGAAGGAGTTGAGGGCGGCCCTCAGGGAGGAGGTATCGCGCGCCCTTATCGCCAGGCAGAGCACGGAGTCCTCAAGCCACACGCGGGCCTCAAACCTACCGGAGGCAGGCCTCTCGGCCTCGGGCTTAAGGGCCTCAAGGGCCGCACGGGCCAAGGCCTCATCCGCCAACGGCACCCGAATTAACACCTCGTGGGCCATGAGCTCCTCACCCCAGGTCCCATATCAGGTGCCTCACCCTTATGCGGGGGCCTACCTCACGGCCATCGGGCCTGAAGAAGCTCATAACGGCATAGCGCTCGCGGTCGGGCCAGACCTTGAGCAGCACGTCAGGATGCTCGCCTTCCTCAAGCTCCTCGCCAGCCCTCAGGAAGGGAACCTCAAGGAAATCGGCCAACGCCCGCCCCAGCCTGGCCCTCTCGGGCCTCGCGGCCACGGCCAAGCTCCTCACCCTGCCTAGGCGGATGCCCATGTCGCGCCTCAGCTTCACGCCGTAGATGTAGATCAGGGGCGGGAAGGGCTCTAGGCCCTCATCGCCCACCAGGTAGAGGCAGATCTTGCCCGGGTTCCCCTTCCACCGGTTCACCAGGATGACGCGGTCGGCCTCCAGCTCCCACGCCTTCTCGGCTATGTCCTCGAAGCTCATCTTGCCGCGGTTCACGCGTATGGCGCCGGGTAGGGTGGCCGCGAGCTCGTTGCAAAAAGTCCTTATGATGCGGGTAGGGCGCCTGGACATGGTTATCATGATGGTAGGCATCTCACCTCGGCCTCGGGGCTGTCGAGGCCCTCCTGGCCACATCGCCCGTCTTCGTGTAGGGCACGTAAGCACCGCCAGCGAAGACCAAGCCGCACTTCCTGCAGCGCCAGATGCCCACGGAGACGCGCTTCACGGCCTTGGTCTGGCACCTAGGACACCTGTGGGGCGACCGCATGGCCACGATTATGCGGGTCCACCTCTTCCTGAGCGTGGAGCCATACCTGGCACCGAAGGAGCCAGCGGGCCCAACCTTGCGCGTCCTGCCCATCGCGCCCTCACCCCATCACCATCGACCTGAGCTCGGCAGCCTTGTCCCTAGCTATATCTATTGCCTCCACCACCTGCTCGGCCGAGAAGGACCCTGGCCCGCTCTTCTGCATGGCGCAAACACGGCCGTCCTTGTCCACGGTTATGGTGAGCTTGGCCTCCATGGCCAGCTCCTCGTCCAAGCACGGGTCCACCACCAGCTCGCCCCCGATGTTGGCCACGCTCACGGCCACCGGCCAGTTCTGGAGCTCCATGGGGCGCCAGATGGACTTGTCCAAGAGGACGCGGCCTTCCTCATCTATCTGGTAGCCGAATATCTTGGTGTTCGAGAGGGCGGCTAGGGCGGCTAGGGCGGAGGCGTCCACCAGGTTGCCATCGTGGTTCAGGATGTAGATGTCCACGAAGACGATGTAGACCCTCTTGCCCGGCACGATGCAGAGCCTATCAAGCGGTATGGCGCGGGAGGACCTTATGCCCCTGTCCACCACGCGGGCCAGCTCTATGGCCCTCTCATCGGGTGGCCCGGGCTCGAAGGTAGGGCTGGCGAGCGGGACGAGCTCGGCGTTCACGGTCAGTATGCCCTCGTTGGGCGTGTCCGGGTAGGGCGTGTTCAGGCCCACCTTGATGCCCACCACCACCTCCGTCTGGCCCAGGCAGACCATGGCGGACCCCTCGGCTGTCCTTATGACGCCCTTCTCCACGGTTATCTCGCGGTAGTCCAGGAGGCCGCGGCCGTCCGCGCGCTTGCCCTGGGATATGAGCTGGAGGATGCGCTTCTTCTTGATACGCGATATCACGGGCTCCCTGGCCATCCACCTCAACCGCCAGCACCTCCCTCGGCTGCCTCAGCAGCCTCTACCTCACGCCTTATCCTGAGGAAGCGCTCCCTGAGCGCCTCCTTCTGCATGGAATATATCTTCCTACAGCCATCCATCGCTAGCTTTATGCACTCCTTGAGCTCCTCCGGCGTTAGCAGCCCGTCCATCTGCAGGAGCGTGATACGGCCTAGGCCGGGCATCATGGCCAGGGGCACGTCGGCTTCACCATACTTGTCCTCTAGGTCGCACAGGTCTAGGACGAGGACGCCCTCCACCTTGCCAGCCGCGCAGGCGGCCACGAGGTCGCGCATGGGGATGCCAGCGTCCGCGAGGGCGAGAGAGGCAGCCGTTATGCTGGCGCAGCGCGTCCCCCCATCGGCCTGGAGAACCTCTATGAAGACATCTATGGCCGTCCTCGGGTAATACTCAAGGAAGAGGGCGGGCTCAAGCGCCTCCCTGATGACCTTGGAGAGCTCTATCTCACGCCTGCTGGGGGCAGGCGACTTGCGCACCTCCACGGAGAAGGGGGCCATGTGATAGCGGCACCTCAGCACGGCCCTGTTCGGCAGGCCCAGGTGCCTCGGGTGGATCTCCTTTGGGCCGTAAACGGCCGCGAGAACCTTGGTGCCCCCTTGCTCCACGTAGGCAGAGCCATCCGCGTTCGCGAGCACGTCCACCTCTATGTGGATTGGCCTCAGGTCCGCTGGGCCACGGCCATCCACCCGCCTGCCGTCATCTCCTATGAGCTTGGGCTTCTCATGCGACAAGGCCCTTCCTCCTCCTTATCATCCTGGCCACGCGGTCCGTCAGGCCTTCCACATGCGATTCGCGCTCTATCTTCTCTATGGCCTCCACGAGGAGCTCCTCGTCCTCCGGGTTCCTGCACCTCACGAGCACCACGCCGTTCATGCCTATCACGATCTGGCACCCCGTCTCCCGCTTGAGCATGCCTATCATGGAGCCCTTCTTACCTATAAGCCTGGGCACCTTGGAGGGCGTGATGCGGACTATCAGGCCCGAGGTTA
>CAZPDR010000033.1:0-7879 GCA_964585495.1 uncultured Candidatus Bathyarchaeia archaeon | reverse complement strand
TTGGTGGCCATCTCGGCCAGCTTGTGGGCTATGGCCTGGAGCTCCACGAGCTTCCTGCCGAAGGCCTCGCGCTCTCTCGCGTATTTCAGCGCCCTGTCCAGCGCCCCCTGAGCTATGCCCACCGCGTGGGCCGCGATCTCCACGCGCGACTCGTCCAGGAAGGCCAGGGCGTGGTAGAAGCCCCTGTTCAGCTGCCCCACGATGGCCTCATCTGGCACGCGCACATCGGAGTATGAGACCTCTCCCGTGGGGCTGGCGCGGATGCCCATCTTGTCCTTTATCTGGCTCGCCTCTAGGCCGGGCGAGTCGGCATCTACTATGAAGAGCGTCTGGCCGCGGTAAGGTGGCTCCGCGCCCGGGTCGGTCTGGCAGAGGGTGATGTAGAAGGCCGCCACCGGCGCGTTCGTGATGAGCGTTTTCACGCCATTTATGACCCACTCGCCACCCTCACGGACCGCACGGGTGTCAAGGCAGGCCGCCAGGTCGCTCCCCCTCGCTGGCTCCGTGAGGGCGATGGCCGAGAGCCCCCTGCCGCCAGCCACCAGGGACAGGTATCGCTCCTTCTGCTCCTCCGTGCCGAAGTGCATGATGACGTCGCAGCCGATGTCGGCCAAGATGAGCGCTGTCCCGAGCGTGGAGTCAGCACGGCACATCTCCTCGGCCACGATCGCTGCCTCCACGTAGCCGTAGCCTCCTCCGCCGTATTCCTCTGGGAAGTGGATGCCTATGAAGCCCAGCTCGCACGCCTTTCGATAGAGCTCCCAGGGAAATTCCTCCCTTCTGGCGAGTTCCCTAGCTAGCTCTGGCGTGAACTCCTTCTGGCAGAACTCCCGCACCGCTGCCCTGATGTCCTCCTGCTCCTCCGTGAACGTGAAGCGCAAGGCGAGCACCTGCCGAGCGGGAGGGGAGGGGCGCTGAGATAAGCCTATGCCAGCTCAGGCGAGGAGCTTGGACACATATGGCCCATCGTGCCGGTAGCCAAACCGCGCGTAGTAGCGCTTCACGCCCAGGCCGCTGAGGATGAGCATCTTCCTGGCATCGTATTCCTCCCTGGCCACGCGCTCCGCTTCGGCCATCAGGCGCCTCCCGTAGCCACGGTGCTGCCAGCCGTCCGGCCTCCGGGCGCCCACAGGCACCATGGGGCCATAGACGTGGAGCTCCCTTATGATGGCCGATGGCCTCTCGCGCACCTCGGGCCTGTGCGCCAGCTCGGACGGTATGCGGACGCGGACGTAGCCGATCAGGATGTCGCGCCTCACGTCCTCGAAGGAGAGGAAGATGTCCACGCCGCCAGAGGCCTCCTCCCGCCTGTCCAGGAGCCTCACGTCCTCCGGGTCGGGCACCAGCCCTTCCTTCAGCATCACCATGCCCACCTCACGGCACCTTATGCAGCGGCAGCGAGCTCCCTCGGCCCTCAGGCGTGCCTGGACGAGCTCGCGGAGGTTGCTCTTCCTCGGGCCAGCCTCGACCACGGTGGCCGGGATGTCGCGCTGCACGCGCTGGATGCGCACCCAGGGAGGCACCAGCTTCTTGACCTCCGCTATGAGCTCCACGTAGGTCTCAAGGGGGTAGGGCTCGTATTCGCCGCGCTTCCACATCTCGTAGAGCTCCGTGCCCCTCACCACGAGCGTCGGGTATATCTTCACCGCATCCGGCTTGAAGCGCTCGTCCGTGAAGAGCGTTCTGAACATCTCCAAGTCGCGCTCCGGCGTGGAGCCCGGCAGGCCGAGCATGAGGTGGGCCACCAGCTTGAAGCCGCTGTCCTTGAGCACGCGGAAGGAGCGCTCGACATCGCGGACCGTGTGGCCGCGCTTGATGATGGCGTAGATGTCGTCGTAGAGCGTCTGGACGCCCAGCTCCACGCGCGTGATGCCCAGGTCGAGCAGCACATCGGCCTCACGCTCGCCAGCCATGTCGGGCCTGGTCTCGACCGTGATGCCCGAGTTCCTTATGGGAGCTGCCTCCGCCAGCCGCTTCGCCTCTTCAAGGGAGCTCGCCTCCACCCCGTTGAGGGCGTCAAGGCAGCGCTTCACGAACCAGCGCTGGTAGTCGAGCGGGAGGGCCGTGAAGGTGCCTCCGAGGATGATGAGCTCCACCTTATCGACCGTGTGCCCTATGGCCCTCAGCTGCTCCACGCGCGATCTCACCTGCTCGTAGGGGTCGAAGGCGCTCTGGAGGCCGCGCCTGCAGGCTGGCTCAAGGCCCGTGTAGGATTGGGGCGTGCCCAGGCCCGGCCCGCCAGGGCAGTAGATGCACGGCTCGGGCTTCGGGCACGGATAGGGCTTCGTCATCACGGTGATGACCATCACGCCAGAGGCAGCCCTTATCCTCTTGCGCATGAGGAGCGGCAGGAGCTTCTCCCGCTCCCCCGGCCTGAGGAGGGCTATGAGGTCCGAGTTCCTCGGCACGTGGGCCAGGCCGTAGGCCTCGGCCACCTGGAGCTTAAGGCGGTGGAGCTCCCGGGGCGTGGGGTGCTCAAGGGCCATGAGGGCCTCTATGATGGCTCGGCAGGCCTCCTCGAACATCACGCCCTCTGGGCAGGCCTGGAGCGGCGCGGGCTAAAAAGCGCTGCTCAGGCCAGGCGCTTGGCTTCCTCAAGGACCTGATAGACCGTGAGGCCCTCGACCAGCTCCCAGTCGGCTGGGTCCACGGTGCCGTTTCCGCCGTCCAGCCAGTAGATCCAGAAGGAGCCTGAGCGGCGGCACCTCACCGTGCCAGCCCGCGTGAGCTCGGACAGCGCACGCCGCACGGCCGATGGTTTCGTGCCGAGCAGGTCCACGATCTCCTGGAGGAGCATGGGCCCCCTGCCGAGCAGGTCCACGATCCTGCGGGCCAGGCCGTTCATGGCGGAGGAAGGCTGGGCGGCCCCAGGCCCTTAAGGCTTGTGAAGGGGGGCAAGCGCAAGGCTGGGGGCGCCCTCCGATGGCCAGCTCATCACGTGGTGGGCAAGGAGGGCGTATATCTGCCCTTAAGAGCTGGCTGAAGGCTGTCAGGCCCCTAGCAGGCCCGTATAGGGCTCCTTAGCTCCCTATTTAAAGGCCCCCGAACTCGGACAGCCGAACGCGCGAGAAGGCAAGCTCTCCCATGACGAAGGTAGCGTCCACGCGCACTCCCTCCAGCCCCCCAGCCTCAAGCTCCTCTGGCCCGCAGGACAGGACGGTCAGGTCGGCTGCCTTCCCCGGCTCAAGCGTGCCAACAAAACCCTCCTGGAAGGAGGCGAAGGCAGAGCCGTAAGTGTAGGCGCCCACGGCCTCCCAGAGGGTCAGGCGCTCCTCGGGCCTCTGGGCCTCGCCCGTGGCGGCCCTCACGCCCTCAAGCGGGTCTATCGGCTCCACGGGCGCATCAGAGCCAGCCGCCAGCACCACGCCAGCCCTCAGGAGCGATTTCAGCGGGTAGGTCCAGCGGGCCCTAGAGGCGCCCAGGCGCTCCTCCACCCAGAAGTCGGACACTATGAAGCGCGGCTGGACGGAGGCCACCACGCCCAGGGAGGCCATGTGCTTGATGAGGGCAGGGTCCAGCACGGAGGCGTGCTCCACGCGATGCCTCATGCGCCTCGGGCCACCCGGCAGCTCTGAAAGCACCTTCAGGACCAGCTCGACAGCGCCATCGCCTATCGCGTGGATGGCCAGCTGGAGGCCAGCCTCGTGCGCCTTTAAGGCCAGCTCCCGGAGCTCCCGCTCGCTGTAGAGCAGGCGTCCCCTATTGCCCGGGTCGTCCGCGTAGGGCTCCCTCAGGAAGGCCGTGCGAGCGCCAAGGGAGCCGTCAGCGATGACCTTCAGGGCGCCTATGCGCACCCAGGGGTCGCCGAAGCCCGTGCGGAGGCCCAGGGCCAGCAGGTGCTCTAGCATGTGGGGCGGGAAGAGCAGGTAGAGCCTTATCCTGAGCCTGCCCGAGGCGCGGAGGGCCATGATGGCCGCCAGCTCCTCCGGGCACTCCGCTATCCAGTGAAGGCACGTGAGGCCGTGCCTCAGGGCCTCGTCCACGGCTGCCTCCACGGCCCTCAGGACGCCCTGCTTGTCCAGCTCGCGCAGGAGCTCCCTCACGGCCTCAAGGCCACCTTCCACCAGCACGCCGTTCAGCTCTCCCGTGCTCGCGTCCCTCAGCGCCTCGCCCTTCCGGGCCAGCTCGGCTAAGCGCTCCTCGCCCAGGGCCGCCAGGGCAGCCGAGTTCACCACGCACAGGTGATAGCACTTCCTGAAGGCCACAACGGGCCTCTCGGCCGAGACCTGGTCCAAATCCCACTTGGTCGGGAGTCTTCGCTCCGAGAAGCGCTCGTGATCCCAGCCGAAGCCGACCACCCAGCCCTCGGGCCTGGAGGCAGCCTGCCTCCTAAGGCCCTCCACCAGCTCAGAGATGGATCTAGTCTCGCTCAGGTCAGCCCAGGAGAGGGAACGGCCTAGCGCCAGGCCGTGAACGTGCGAGTCCGAGAGCCCCGGCAGGACGGAGCGCCCCTCCAGGTCGATCAGGCGCGTGCCAGGCCCCACCAACGGCTTGAGCTCTTCCTCAGTCCCAAGGGCCATTATTAGGCCGTCCTTCACGGCCAGAGCACTAGCTATGGGCTCGCCGTGCTCTGGGGAGAAGAAGTAGCCATCGAAGAGCACTAAATCTGCTTGGGCCAAGCGGCCTCTCACCTGACATTTATCCAGTTCTGGCCTGGCCTACGGCCTAGCTCGTGCCTCTTGATGTAATTGCGCCTGTTCCTCACGCGGGGGATAGGGCTCCGCCTAGGCCGGGCGGGGATCTTGGGCGTCTGGGAGCGCACCTTGCCGGCCTTCGCCAGCGAGCCGTGCGTCGGCATGGCATCTCACCGGGCGGAGGGGGAGGCGCTAGCTATTAAGCCTTTCCACCTCCCTCAGCCTGGCGGTGAAGGCGACTACGTCCTCCACATAGCCTTTGACGAGGGCTGGGGGCAGCCATGCCTCGTAGAAGTTCCTATGCAGTTCTCCCGCGGCTGACCACAGCCGCCTCAGCTCCTCATCACTCAATCGCTCCACCAGGCTGGCGACAAATCGGTGGAGCTCCCGGTGGCCCCTGAGCGCGCGCCCCTCCCTGGCCGCCACGGCCTTGACGGCTTGGGCAGCCGCCCCCCACGCTTTCTCTGAGGCCTGCACGAAATCGCCCTTGGCGAGGAGCTCCTTGGCCTCGCGCAGGTATTTCTCGCAGAGCTCCCAGTGGAGCTCGGCCCGGGTGGCCGGGTCGTCCGCGTTCAGCTGGGCTAGCACGGCCTCGCTGGCCACCTCCTCTGGCGGCCTTCCCTCTTCTTCTGCCCTCTTCCTCAGGGCCTCAAGGGCCTTCTTTGGCAAGAAAACGGTGATGGTGGTCAAGCCCCCGGCCCCCGCTCAGGGCTACTTGGAGCGCTTGCTGGAGCCGCTGGCCTTGGCCATGAACTCGCTCACGGGCGCCAGGAGCCTCGTGAACTCCATGGGGAAGATGAACTTCGTGGCCGGGCTCTGCCCTATGGTCTTCAGGGCCTCAAGGTATTGGAGCGTCATGGTCTTCGGGTCTATGCCCCTGGCGACCTCGAATATCTTCTGCAGCGCGGTCGCGTAGCCCTCGGCGCGCAGGATGGCGGCCTGCTTCTCGCCCTCGGCCTCCAAGATGGCCGCCTTCTTCTTGCCCTCCGCCTCAAGTATCATGGCCTGGCGCTTGCCCTCCGCCACCTTGATGGCCGCCTCGCGCTCGCCCTCGGCCTTAGTTACCATGGCACGCCTATCCCTCTCGGCCGCCATCTGGCGCACCATAGCGTCCGTTACGGACTTGGGGGGCAGTATCTCGCGTATCTCCACGCTCGTAACCTTCACGCCCCAGCGCTCCGTTACCTCGTCCAACTTCGTGCGCAGGACGGCGTTGATCTCATCTCGCTTGGCCAGCACGTCGTCGAGCGTGATATCGCCCACCACGGCCCTCAGGATGGTGGTGGCCATGCCCGTGGCCGCGCCATCGAAGTCCGTCACGTTCAGGACGCACTTGGCCGGGTCCACGACCTTGAAGTAGATGAGGAAGTCTATGTCCACGGGCGCGTTGTCCTTCGTGATGCAGGTCTGGTGGGGCACGTTGATGAAGCTCTCGCGCAGGTCCACCCACTGGCCGCGCTCTATGAAGGGTATCAGGAACGTTACGCCCGGCCCGCGCACGCCTATGAAGCGGCCGAGCCTGAACACCACGAGGCGCTTGAACTCTGGCACGACCTTGATGGAGGCCGCCAGGAGCGCTAGGATGAAGAGGACCACGAGGATGATGAGGAAGAGCGTGAGGCCGGGGATGCCTATGACCTGGAGGAGTAGCGGGATGGCCATAAGAGCCCACCTTCCTTTCCTCAGGGAGCGCCCCCCGGGCCTTATAATCCTTACTCAGGCGTGGGAATGGCAGCCGATCGCTCAATCGCCTTCCTCCCTCGCCACCTTGAGCCTCAGGCCCTCCACGCCCACTATCTTAACCTTGGCGCCAGCGGGGATGGGCTGGTCCGAGATGGCCGTCCACTCCTCCGACTCGGCCAGGACCACGCCGGGCTTGTCGGGCCCTATGTCCGTCTTAGCCAGGCCCGTGAGGCCCACCAGGCGCTCTGGCTCGTGGAGCCTCGGCCTCCTCGCCAGGGCCACCCGCATGGCGTAGAGGTAGTAGCCCAGCACCCCGCCGCCAGCCAGGGCCACGACCAAGATGGCTACCTCAGCGCTCCCCACGGCCGCGAAGGGCTCAAGCTGGTAGGCGAAGAGCACGCCAGCGAAGATGAGGAGGATGCCCAGGAACTCGAAGCCCACGCCAGGCTTCTTCAGCTCCACGAGCGTGAGGAGGCAGCCGAGCGCGATGAGCGTGAGGGCGAGGGGGTGCGTGCCTATCACGCCCGCGCCCCAGAGGGCCAGGGCTAGGAGGGCGATGGCCACCACGGTCATCACGAGCGTGGGGTGGAAGAGGTCCACGAGGATGAGCCACATGGCCACCCACATGAGGAGGCCCTGGACGAGCGGGTTGGATATGGTGGAGAGGAAGTCCACGTAGTAATCGCGTCCGAACACCACCAGGCGAGCGCCCGACAGGCCCAGCTTGGCCATTAGATCCAGCCTGTCGGCCGCCAGGAGCTCGCAGAGCCCCAGGGCCAGGGCCTCCTGGGCCGTGTAGTCCACGTTGTAGAGCACCATGGCCTCCGCCGCCGTGGCGTTCCTCCCGTGCGCGGCCGCGAGAGAGCGCATCCTGGCCGCCATGGCGTTCACCACCTTCTGGTCGGCTGGGTTGTTCAGGGCGTCCACGGGCATGCAGGAACCTATGGCCGAGCCCGGGGCCATGGCCGTGCGGTCGCAGGCCATGAAGATGTAGGCGCCAGCCGAGAAGCACTTGCCGCCCTCTGGCACGAAGGCCACCGTCTCGACCGGGCAGTCCACCAGCATGTCTAGGATGGCGTCCATGGCGTGGGCCCAGCCGCCGTAGGTGTCGAGCTCTACCACCAGGGCCGCTACCTCGCCCATGTGGGAGCGCACGTAGGAGAGGCCGCGCCTCACCAGCTCCTCAGCGCCAGCATCTATGTCCATGTGGAGTTCCACGAGCACGACCACGTGCTCGCCAGCCGCGAGGGCGGGAGGCATAGGGGGGATGGCGAGGAGCAGCAGGAGCAGGTGGGCCAGGACTAGGAAGACCAGGAGGAAGCGTCCTGCTTCCATCAGGAGAGCCCTGCGGGCACTGGCTATTAAGCTCTCCCCCCTATAGGAGGCTCGGCCCCCAGGGCCGAGGACGCGGCCCTCACCATGGAGCTGGAGCCCCCGGCAGAGCGCGGCAGGGCTTTAGGCCTTAACGCGCTTGGGCACTATCTCGTCCTTCGGGGCCGACTCGAAAGGCTCTAGGTAGCGCCTCAGGGCCTTCGGTATGATGACGCGGCCATCTGGCTCCT
>CAZPDR010000032.1:0-7962 GCA_964585495.1 uncultured Candidatus Bathyarchaeia archaeon | reverse complement strand
GAGGACCTCATGCACCTCGTGAAGCGCATGGACATGATAGCCGATTGGAGCCGCGAGGCCACCCGCATTCTAGAGGCCATACCGCTCGATAAGGCGCCCAGGGAGGTCATGGAGGAATGCCTTGAGATGGCCAAGGGGGCCATGGAGTGTGCTCACGCGGTCAGGAAGGCCGTGAACGTGCTCATGGAGAGGCCAAGGGAGGCGCTTAGGGAAGCCGATAGAGTGGAGAGGCTTGAGGAGCGGGTGGATGCCCTCTACCGGGAGGCCAGGAAGACCTTCGCCCGCCTGCCGCCCGAGGGGCATTACGCGCCCGTCCTCATACTACTGAGGGATCTCATGGACGCCATAGAGAACGTGGCCGATTGGTGTGAGAACACCTGCGACCAGATAAGGGTCATATGTGTAACGCTCGGGTGAGGGAGGCGAGAGGTGGGAGGGTGCGTGTGGCCATAGATGCCAGCGAGCTCGCCTCCGCCAAGCCTGAGGAGCCCAGGCCCTCGGGCGGTGAGGAAGCACCTGCCGAGCAAGAGGGAGCTCCGCCTGAGGCAGCCGCGCCGGAGAGGACCGTGATAGATGAGCTGGCCACCTTCCTCAGCGAGCGCCTGGGCGTGGAGGTGCTGATCTCCGGCTCGGAGCTCATCTTGGAGGTCGAGGGCCGTGCGGCCAGAAGGCGTGTCAAGCAGCTCCTAAAGAAGTTCCTTTACAAACATGGCTTGGATGAGGAGTTCCGCGTGATCTCCCTGGGCGAGGAAGGCTTCAAGATAAAGTATAGGAGGTTCCCGAGGATAAGACCGCCGAGGTGGGTCTAGGCCAGTTGGCCGATTTTTCCAAAACTTATATGGGTGAGGCGTCTAGGAAGCCGAGCGAGGCGTGAGGAGGATGTCTCATGAGAGGACGACACGCGCGGAACTCCTGGCCAAAGTGCTGTGCGGCGGCGTAGTCGTCTCGCTCCTCCTCACCATCATAGGCGCCATACTGTCCGTCGTGGAGCTGAAAGCGGGCGGCCTCTCGATGGCCAGCTTCATGGCTCTCCCGTTCAGCTTCAAGCTCCTGATAATAGCCATCTCCCTCCTGGTGTTCTTCGTCCTCCTGGTCTTCACGGCCTTCCTGTGGCGCAAGGGCTACAAGCTCGTGCTTAAGTATGTCTTCGGCGTGAAGGAGGAAGAGGAACTCCTGTCCAAAGCGCCTTCTGAGGCCCCCGCTTGAGGCACGACGTGGAGCTCGGCCAAGGCGGCGAGGGCGTGAATGATGTTTTCACGGCATGCTGGAGGAGGCAGAACGTAGCTCGCGCAGGCTCAGGGGTAAAAATAAGGAGGTTGTCCCAGCGGGTGGAGGCAGGCCGTGCTCGGCGTGGCTTAGTGCTGCTCTCGCTCTTCCTCTCCTTCCTCTAGGAGGGGGAGGAGGGCCTCCTCTCCTTGTCCTCGCTCTTCATCTCCTTCATCCAGCACGGCTACCTCGCCCACGAACCTGCACTTCTTCAGGACCTCGGCCATCAGCGGCCCCGGCGGCACCTCCACGACCTCGCAGTCCACGATGCCCATGACCTTCTCCCTCAGGAGCTCCGGCTCCACGTCGGGCCTCACGGCCAGCCTCTTTATGCCCATGAGGAGGAGCGGCTTCTCGGCCGCCTGAAGGGTAGCCCTGTCGAGCTCCAGGCGCCCTATGCCGCTCACCACCTGGAGGCCCGTCCGGCTTATGATGCCGCCCGCCCGCTCCAGCGCCCTGCCGAGGCTTGATACGGCACCTCCCACGGCCTCGGTGATGGAGAGGTAGAGCTTGAAGGCCTGCGTGGCCACCTCGCCTGCCGTCTTGCCCCAGAGCTTCGCCAGGCTGACGAGGGCGCGATAGACCTCCTTGTCCACGCCCTTGATGGTTACGGTGCCCTTCTCCTCTCGGTCTGACCTGGCCAACCTTTCACCCTGGTCTTACTAGTTTTTCCTGTCTTATAAGTTTTACTCTCGATCAACCTGCGCCCTAATGGGCGGGGATAGCGTGCCCTAGCAGATCTAGGTGAGGGGTGATCTACATCATGCGCTTCAGCAGGTCGTTTATGGCCGAGCCACGGTAGCCCCAGGCGCCGCCCTCCTTGTAGCTGCGCTTTATCTTGCCCTTGTAGCCCCCGCTGGGCGGGTGGAGCCTGAACACGGGCTTAACGCCCGGGAGCCTCCTGAAGTCCACCCTCAGCTCGTAGATGGCCTTGGCCAGGTCGGCCAGGTCCTTGAAGCCCAGCTTCTGCGCGTATTCGTCCGTGAGAGGCTTGTTGCCCCTCAGGCGCCCCCTCCGCCTCAGGAGCTCTAGGAGCGTCTCGTAGTCTATCTCGCCCCACGTTATCCAGACGGCTGCCTTCCTCAGCATGCCCAGGTAGGCGGGCCTGTCGTCCACGAGGGTGGCGTGGCAGTTCCTGTGGAGGCCGAGGAAGGCGAGCGTTTCCCTGACGGGCCTCGGGACGTTCACGGTCCCCCTGATGCGCACCACGGCCAACAGCCTGCTGCCCCTCTCGCCCCCGGTGCCTGCCTCCCGCCTGCCCTCCGCCATCACGCCCAATCCTCCGGTATCACCATCTCGTATGTCTTCTTCAGGGCGTTGAACATGGCATAGGCATAGGAGGGCACCGTCCGGGTGGGCCCGTAGGCGCGGACCCAGCAGTCCTTTATGCCAGCGAGGCGGAGAATGGCCTTGCCGGTCTCGCCAGCCACCAGGCCTAGGCCCCTTGGGCCGGGGAGCAGCACCACCCGCACGGCACCGCACTTCCCCTCCACGCGGAAGGGGAGCGAGTGAGGGCGCCCGCAGCCGCACTCCCAGCTCCCGCAGCCGCGCCTCACGAGCACTAGGTTCTTCCGGGCGTCCAGGGCGGCCTTGTCTATGGCCACCCTGATGTGCCTCGCCTTGCCGGAGCCCAGCCCTATCACGCCATCCTCGTTCCCGACGGCCACCACGGCCCTGAAGCGCGTTTTCTCGCCAGCGTCCGTCTGCCTCTGGACCAGGTTGATGGTTATGACCTCCTCCTTCAGGTCGGGCACGAGGGCATCCGCTATCTCGGGCTCTACTATGCGGTAGCCTTCCGCGAAGAGCTCCTCAAGGCTCGTTATCTTGCCCTCAAAGACCAGCCTGCCCACGCGGGTCTTGGGCGTCCAGCTCTCAAGCCTCTCCCTGGCGGACGCGCTCAACCCTCGCCCACCTCCTCACCATCCTTCCCGAAGGCAGCTAATATGCGGGCCTTAACCCCATCGAAGTGCTGGGGGAGTTCCTCGGGCCTTAGGCCCCGGGCCAGGTATTGGGAGAAGGCCCTCTCGTAGGCCAGGGGGTCCTGCGCGGCCAGCATTTCCGCATACCTGGCTATGTGCACCCCCCTGATGCGGTCCTCATCTGGGAACATCTCGGGCGAGCAGGGCACCTCCACGCCACCATCTATCACGCCCTTCACGACCGCGAAGACGCGGCCGCCCGACACGGGCCTCTGGAGCCCTATGTCAAGGATGGCCTTCTCTATGCCAGCCTGAGCCCCCCTCAGGCCGCAGAGCAGGCCCGTGAGGTAGGCCGCTGGCGTGTTGCCGCAGTAGCCCTTCCAGCCGAAGTCGCGGACGAGCTGGCGCGAGTGGGCTGAGACGAGCACGCGATCGCCTTCCACCCGGGCCTCCACTATCTGGGCTATCGTGTGCCTCAGCGTCCTTCGGGCGACTAGGCGCGGCAGGCCGGAGAGCAGCAGCTTGTAGCGGCGCCTGTAGTTCGTCTTGCCCTCCCGCCTCCGCCTGTATGGCACGTTATACCTGGGTCCCCTGGCCATACGGGGCCTCCCCCTCCATGCGGCAGGTCTAGGGCCTAGACCACCCTTAATAACCTTACTTGGCCGGACCAACACACGGCCGAGGGCGGTGGCGGTCGGGCATGGCCACGGGCGTCTTCTTCCACGAGGCCTTCGTGGGCAAGGATTGGCCCATCATAGGCGATAGATACGCTGGCTTCCCGGAGCTCCTAGCCGGGCTAGAGCGCGAGGTGCCAGGCATCCGCATCATTAGGCCGGAGCCCGCGCCCGAGGAGCTCTTGGCCCGCGTCCACACGCCAGATTACCTAGCCCGCGTGAGGAGGGCATGGTATTACGAGGGCGCCCGCCTCACGGTAGGCGCCTTCGTTCAGGCGTGCGAGATGGTCTGGCGTGGCGAGCTGGACAACGCGGTCGTGTTCATGGTGGCGGCTGGCCATCACGCCCACCGCGATTACGCATGGGGAGGCACTTATCTGTCCTGCATAGGACCAGCGGTCATCAGGCTCCGCGAGCTCGGGCTGGAGCGCCTGGCCTACCTGGACACGGACGCCCATCACGCGGACGGGGCCAGGGAGGTGCTCATGGGCGATAAGCGCGTGCTGCACATCTGCTTCTGCCACCAGGACGTGGTGGAGAACGGGGGCACAAAGATCTGCGTGAATGTGGGCTGGTCCAGCACGGACGAGGCCTACCTGGAGCGGGTGCGGGCCGTCTTCCCGACCATAAGGGCCTTCGGGCCACAGATGCTCGTGCACTTCCTCGGCCACGACACGCACGCGGACGACTACGGTAGCCTGGGCCTCAGCTCCGACTTCTTTGTGGAGCTGGTCCGCGAGCTGAAGGCCCTGGCCGAGGAGATCTGCGGAGGCAAATACGTCATCGTGCACGGCGGTGGCGCGAACAGGCGCGTGGCCAGGTATATCTGGCCCAGGATAATAAGGCTGCTCGCGGGCCAGGGGCCCTAGGGCCTCCTCCTGAGCGTGTAGAAGCGCTGGCCCTCGTAATCCCTGGTGGCCAGAAGCCCCTTCGACATCAGCCTGTCCAGCTCGGCCCTCACGGACGCGGGGTCAGCACCCGTGATGGCGCAGAGCTCGTGGAAGCGGCAGGGCCTCCTCTCAAGCGTGGCTAGGATGGCCTCCCCCAGCCTCGCGACCTCAGGCCTGCCGGGCACCAGCTCGGCTGGGTGCCAGGAGACGACCTCCACGCCCTCAAGCCTCGCCCTCAGCTGCTCGGCCACGGAGGAGAGCTCCCGCGGCCCTAGGGGCCTCACGTAGGCCTCGGCGGGCGGCCGGGTGGGCGTGTTCACCTGGACCTGCCTTGGCCCTATGGCCTTGAGCAGCTCGGCCATCCTGGCTAGCGAGCGGCTGTCCGCGTTCAGCACGCGCTCACCAGCCCTCAGGAACATGGATTGAATGGCCAGGCGCCCGCCTGCTGCCTCACCTAGCCTGGCCAGCCCCTCCACCATGCGCTGGAAGGTTATGCCCTCTGCCGGCCTGTTGATGGCCCTGAAGAGCGCGCTATCCGGCGCGTCCAGCTTAGCCACCACGAGGTCCGCCTTAAGGGCGGCCTCAAGCACCTCGTCGAGCCAGAAGAGGGAGGCGTTCGTGAGGATGGCTATGGGCACGCTGGGGCAGGCGCGCCTCACGGCCTCTATGGCCTCGCCCAGCTCAGGGTGGAGCGTGGGCTCGCCACAGCCCGAGAAGGTGATGTAGTCCAGCAGGGAGGGGTCCAGCGTGGCCAGCTCGCGCTCTAGGTCCCTGAGCACGTCCTCCACGTGCACCCTAGGCCTGAACTCGGCCGGCGAAGGCAGCTTCACGCGCGTCCTGCCTAGCTGGCAGTAGACGCAATCGAAGGTGCAGGTCTTGGGCGGTGTTATCAAATCTATGCCGAGCGAGCGGCCGAGGCGCCAAGATATTATTGGCCCGTAAACCGTGCTCGCCCTCCACCACCCCTGGTGCCGCCCGATGGGGCCATTCGCATTTCTTAAACGTATGGGGCGCTAAAGCCCTATCTACCCGGTCGGCAGCCTACTCTACCTCACAGGATAAGCCCTGAACGTCTTCAGAACATCGATCGGGACAGGGTTCTCATACCGTAGCCCTACAGCCCTGCATAGGCCCTCGAAGTCCGTATCCGTAGTTATTATAGAGCTTGCTCCCTCTTGGAGAGCTAGGGCCAGGTAAATGCAATCATAAACATCGTGCCTTAGGCTTTGAGCTAACTCAAAACTATGTAGTAGCGTTTCCCTTTTCAGCGGCACGTAAAGAGGCGTGTCATACCTCCTGACGAACTCGGTAATAGCTTTGCTGGCACTCTTACGGTCAATACCCCATCTTCGCTCCATTATCCAATAAGCCCGTACTGGCGCTATGTCGAGCATGATGGGCACATACTCGCCTCTGAGACCGGATTCGACAGCTGGCGCCACGTAATCATGGCCAGGATGGTCTTCGACTAGGAAGATGGCTAGTATATTAACATCCCAGACCTTCTTCTCAATCGCCAAAGGTAGCTTCCCCCGCCTTGAGGAACGCCTCCCTACCCCATTTCCTATTGGCCCTAACCTTCACGGGCTTGGGCAGCGGCCTTAGTATTATAGCGCCCTCCTGCACATCAACTAAGAGCTCATCACCGGGTTCTAGGCGTAGCTCCTCGACTTCCTTAGCATGTATGACGATACGCCCCTTATGGTCCACGACCACGACCTTCATGTCCTCTCCCCCGTGGTTATCTCAGTTCAGCCGGGATAAGCTTAAGCTGCCTGCTCTATGGCCCAATCGCGTATAAGCCTATCGGCCGCCAGCTCGGCTAGGAACTCGCCCGTGGCCTCCACGAGCTTCTCGGCCTGGGCCTTGCTGTGCGCCATGGAGGGCAGGAAGTGCGCGTTCCCCTCAGTCATGTAGAGCACGCCCCTGAGGCGCATGAAGATGTGGTATAGCTCATAGGCCTTCTGGCTCCAGCGTTCCTCCACGACCGTCCTGTGCTGCCTGGGCCTCCTGGCCGTGAAGTGGAGCCCTATCAAGCTGCCAGCGCCCGTGGCATGGACGGGCAGGCCGTGCTCGTGGCCGAGCGCGTTCAGCCTGTCTCTCACGCGCTCCCAGAGGGAGTTGAGGGCATCGTAGAGCCTCCTGTGCGTGGCCAAGTGGCTCACTAGGGCGTAGCCAGCCGACAGGGTGATGGGGTTGCCCGTGAAGGTGCCCCCGTGGGCGCTCCTCCGGCGTGCCTCAGGGTGCTTGAGGTGGTCGAGGAGCTCCATGACCTCTGCTGGCCCGAGGAAGGCGCCCGCGCCCGGGAAGCCGCCTCCCACTATCTTGCCAAGCACGACCAGGTCAGCCTTGACGCCGAAGAACTCCTGGGCGCCACCCGGCGCCAGCCTGAAGCCCGTTATGACCTCATCGAAGATGAGGAGGGCACCGTGCTCATCCGCCAGCTCCCTCAGGCCCTTGAGGTAGCCTGGCTCTGGCTCTAGGCAGCCGGCAGCCCCCATGACGGGCTCCAACAGGATGGCGGCTACCTCCTCGCGCCTCAGCAGGCGCTCCACGGCCTCTAGGTCGTTGAAGGGGACCACGCGTGTGTTGGCGATCGCCTCCTCGGGCAGGCCGAGCGACTCGGGCACATCATAGGGCGGTCCGCCCACGCCCACGTGCAGCGCGTCGTAAGCGCCGTGCCAGCCCCCCTCCATCTTAACGACCACCTTCCTGCCCGTGTAAGCGCGGGCCAGCCTGAGGGCATACATGTTGGCCTCTGTGCCGCTGTTGCAGAAGCGCACCATCTCGGCGCCCGGGATGACCTTCGTCAGGAGCTCCGCATAATCCACGAGGAGCTCGTGCAGGTAGCCGAGGTGTGTCCCCCTGGCCGCTGCCTCCCGGACGCGCTCCAGCACGAAATCGGGCGCGTGGCCCAGGATGTGCGTGCCATGCCCCATCCAGTAATCGTCATAGGTATTGCCATCCACGTCCCAGACGAGCGGCCCCTTCGCCCGGGCTATGAAGGCCGGGTAGGGCTTGTAGAACCTGATGTGGTAGGTCGTGCCTCCCGGCAGCACGGCCTTGGCCCGCTCGTAGAGCTCCCTGGAGCGCGGGGTGCGGGCCTCATATTCGGCCGCGAGCTGCCGCCATCGCTCCTCCAGCCTTGCCTCAACCTGTGCGTTCAGCGGCAAACCGCATCGCCACGCCTAGTCCCCTCTCCCGTTATTAAGC
>CAZPDR010000031.1:0-8201 GCA_964585495.1 uncultured Candidatus Bathyarchaeia archaeon | reverse complement strand
GGCCGAAGATGGTGAAGAAGGCCATGGAGGCGAAGATGAAGATGGCGGAGGCTATCAGGTCAGGTAGCTTATCGCCCAATAGGTCGAACAGCCCCAAGAGCGAGCTGGCCGGTATGATCATCCCCATCGGCCCGAGACACCTGCCCCCTCATAAGGATATAAGCTTAGCTGAGGAAGTCTTGAGGTGTTGGTCGAGCCCCTCCGCCCCCTTTGCACGTGCGTTTCCCCGGGAAGAGGGCGGGGAAGCAGATAATGCCACGGAAAAAGCTTATATTATAGGGCCAGCCTCCCAGCACGGTCCGGGGGTGTGGTGATGGCGGCAGCAACGCCAGCAGCAACCGGCATACCGGTCCTGATCCTCAAGGAGGGCACCACGCGCCGGAGAGGACGTGAGGCCCTTTACGCTAACATCATGGCCGCCAGGATCGTGGCCGAGGCCGTGAAGACCTCCCTGGGCCCGAAGGGCATGGACAAGATGCTGGTGGACAGCTTCGGCGATGTTACCATCACCAGCGATGGCAGGACCATTTTGGACGAGATGGAGATCGAGCACCCGGCCGCGAAGATGATGGTTGAGGTGGCGAAGACGCAGGACAACGAGGTCGGTGATGGCACCACCACGGCCGTCATCGTGGCTGGCGAGCTCCTGGCCCAGGCCGAGCAGCTCCTGGAGAAGAACGTGCACCCCGTCATCATCATAGATGGCTACAGGAGGGCTTCCCAAAAGGCCCTGGAGTTCCTAGACGAGATCGCCAAGCCCGTGGACCCGAAGGACGTGGAGCTCCTGAAGAAGGTGGCCATGACCTCCATGGCCAGCAAGCTCGTGGCCGAGCACCGCGAATACCTGGCCAGGCTGGCCGCCGAGGCCATCCTGCAGGTGGCCGAGGAGGTGGAGGGCAAGTTCAAGGTGGACGTGGACGACGTTAAGGTGGAGAAGAAGCCGGGAGGCTCCCTCACGGAGACCAAGCTCGTGAGGGGCATCGTGCTTGACAAGGAGGTCGTTCACCCGGGCATGCCGAAGCGCGTGGAGAACGCGAAGATCGCGCTCCTAAACTGCCCACTGGAGGTGGAGAAGACGGAGTTCGACGCCAAGATACACATCGAGACGCCCGAGCAGATGGAGGCCTTCCTCAAGGAAGAGGAGCGCATGATGAGGGAGATGGTGGACAAGATCAAGGCCACGGGCGCCAACGTGGTGCTCTGCCAGAAGGGCATAGATGACATGGTGCAGCACTTCCTGGCCCGCGCTGGCATCTTGGCCGTGAGGCGCATCAAGAAGTCCGACATGGAGAAGCTGGCGAAGGCCACGGGGGCCCGCATCGTGACGAACCTAGACGACCTGAAGCCAGAGGATCTGGGCGAGGCCGAGCTGGTGGAGGAGCGCAAGGTGGGCGAGGACAAGATGGTCTTCGTGGAGGGCTGCAAGAACCCGAAGAGCGTAACCATCCTCATCCGCGGCGGCAGCGAGCGCGTGGTAGATGAGGCCGAGCGCTCCCTCCACGACGCGCTCTGCGTGATCAAGGACGTGCTGGAGGAGCCCAAGGTAGTGGCTGGCGGTGGCGCGCCAGAGCTTGAGCTGGCCATGAGGCTCCGCGATTGGGCTGAGGGCCTGCCCGGCAAGGAGAAGAAGGCCGTTGAGGCCTTCGCGAACGCCCTTGAGGCCATCCCGATCACGTTGGCCGAGAACGCCGGCCTGGACCCGATAGACATCATGTCGGAGCTCACGGCCATGCACAAGAAGGGCCAGACCTGGGCTGGCGTGGACGTGGTGGGCGGTGGCACGGCCGACATGTGGGAGAAGGAGGTCTTCGAGCCAGCGCTCGTGAAGAAGCAGGTCATCAAGTCCGCTGTCGAGGCGGCCACGATGATCCTGAAGATAGATGACGTGATCGCGGCCTCGCGGCTGAAGGAGAAGAAGCCTCCAAAGGGCCCGGAGGAGATGGAGACCGAAACCGGCACCGGAGGAGAATCGTCTAGTGAGTTCGACTGAGGCCCTGGAGAAGGAGGTCTGCATAGGCCCGCCGACGCTGACGAAATACGAGTATGCCAGAGTGATCGAGACCAGGACGCTGCAGATCGCCATGGGGGCTCCCATCCTCATCCCGCCCGAGGAGGCCCCACCCGATCCTATTTTGATCGCCATGATGGAGCTTGAGAGGGGGGTCCTCCCCATGACCATAAGGCGCACTCTACCCGATGGCACCTACCAAGACATACCCCTCAGGGTCCTGCTCCCCCGGAGAGGGCGAAAGCTTAATTAGGCATGACCTGAGCCAAGCGGCCGCTAGAAAGGTGGTGCGAGGATGGCGTCTGAGATACCGACCATACTGGTGGGCAGGAAGCCGGCCATGAACTACGTCGCCGCGGTCGCCATGCAGTTCAACGCGGGCAGCACGCAGGTCGCGCTGAAGGCCAGGGGCCGCGCCATCTCCACCGCCGTGACCGTGGCCGAGATCGTCCGCCGCATGATCGCGGGCGTCGAGGTCGAGAAGATCACCATCGGCACCGAGCAGGTCGGCGACCCACCGCGCTTCGTCTCCTCCATCGAGATACTCCTGGTGAAGAAGGAGTGAGCGAGGCGCGGCCCACCGCTGGCCTGGTGAGGCTCGACATAGGGGAGCCGGACCTGCCGACGCCAGAGCACGTGATAGCAGCCGCGGAGGAAGCGCTGAGGTCAGGGCTGACGCGCTACGGGCCACCGGAGGGCATGCCGGAACTCAGGGAAGCCATATGTGAGCACCTCGCCCTTTTTGGCGTGGACGCCCGACCTGATGAGGTCCTCATAACACCTGGCGCCAGCTTCGCCATCTACCTGGCCCTCAAGGCCCTGTTGAGGCCTGGTGATGAGGCCCTCTTGCCCACGCCCACATGGTTCGTCTACCCGGATCTGGTGGAGGTAGCTGGCGGTCGGTGCACCTTCGTGCGCTCTGGGCCTGGGCTGAGGCCGGATGTAGAAGCCCTGGCGGAGGCCGTGAGCCCTCGGACGCGCGTTCTGGTGGTGAACAGCCCCAACAACCCCGTGGGCTACGTGCTCAAGGCCAGCGAGGTCCGGGCGCTGGCCGAGCTGGCCATGGACCATGACCTCTTCGTGGTGTCCGATGAGGTCTATAAGATGATCACCTACGATGGCCTAAAGCACGTCAGCTTCGCCTCCCTTCCGGAGCTGAGGGAGAGGCTGGTGCTCGTGGACAGCTTCTCCAAGGCCTACCGCATGACGGGCTGGCGCCTGGGCTACCTGGTGGCCCCCAGGGAGTTCCGGGACAAGATGGCCAGGATCCAGGCCGCCCTCATGGCCTGCGTGCCCCCCTTCGTGCAGCGGGCTGGCCTAGCGGCCCTGAGGGGGCCTCAAGAGCACGTGAGGGAGATGGTGGCCGAATACCAGGCCAGGAGGGATCTGCTGCTCGACCTCCTCTCCCGCCTGCCGGGCGTGGGCGTGGTGAGGCCTGAGGGCAGCTTCTACGTCTTCCCCGACCTCTCTGCCTACGGCGTGAAGGCTTCCCTGCTGGTGGCGCGGCTTGAGCGAGAGCACGGCGTGAAGCTCAAGCCCGGGGAGGCCTTTGGGCCCTGGTGGGATTACCACGTTCGCATTTCCTTCTGCCGGGCGAGGGAGGAGCTGGTGAAGGGCGTGGAAAAACTCGCCACCCTCCTGGAGAGCCTGGGCTAGCCTCCTTCCGCAGGCACCTCCCTCACCCGCATGCTTAAGCCCAGGGCCGCGAGCCGTCCTCATGAGGGTGGCAGCTGCCTTGGGGCGAGGCCTGGGAAACGCTGTCCCTTGCGAGTTCGAGTTCTACGAGGGTGAGGAGGCAGAGCGCAAGCTGCCCGAGGTGCTGGGCCGCTTCTTCGTGCTCTACGCCCTCTGCAAGGTGGAGTATGAGGGCAGGGCGAGGTCCTACCTGGATTGGGGCCTGAGGGTCATCATCTCCAAGCCCGATGGCACGCTCCTCATCCACGAGAGGGACAAGCACAAGCCGCGCAACTGGCAGCCACCCGGCTGCAAGCTCTACTTCTCGCGGAAGGAGCGCTTCCCCACGCTCATCAGCATAAGGCCCAGGCCCCGCGAGACCATAAGGGTGGTGATGGAGAAGGTGCTCGCCCTCCTGGTCATCAACCACATAGCGCGGGAGGAACTCCTCCTTGAGAAGACGGAGGCCGACCTGGTGAACAAGGTCCTAGAGAGGCCGGAGCTCTTGGAGGAGGGCCTTGAGGTCATAGACATAGAGCACCCCACGCCCCTCGGCACCATAGACCTCCTGGCCCGCGACCGCGAGGGGCGCCTGGTGGTGTGCGAGTTCAAGCGCTCCGTGGCTGGCCTAGACGCCGTGAGCCAGCTAAGGCGCTACGTGGAGCAGATGGCCGAGCAACACGGGCCAGGGAAGGTGCGCGGCTTCCTGGTGGCACCGGCCATAACTTCCACAGCCATGAGATACCTGGCCAAGCTGGGCTTCGAGTTCAGGAAGATAGCCTTCTAGGCCGCTCGCGGCCATCCTACTCCGGTATCTCCAGCTTGAGCCTCTCCCTCAGCTCCTTGTAGCGGTTCCTGATGGTTACCTCCGTAACGCCAGCCGCACGGGCTATCTCCTTCTGCGTCTTGCGCACGTCGAGCATGACGCAGGCCACGTAGACGGCCGCGGCCGCCACGCCCAGCGGGTCCTTGCCAGCTATTATCCTGGCCTCCTTGGCCCTCCTGATCACGTCGCGGGCTATCTCCTCCACCTCGGACGGCAGCTCGGCCCTCTCCACGATGCCGCGCACGTAGATGCTCGGGTCGGCGAGCTTCACGGGCAGGCTGAGCTCCTTGAGCAGCAGCCTGTAGCAGCGGGAGACCTCCTTCTTGGCGTTCTCAAGGGCCTTGGTCTCGCCGCGCTCGTCGTAGGCCATGACGGATATCTCGGCTATCTTCTTCAGCCTCACGGGCACGCCCAGCTTACGGCAGGCAGCATAGAGGGAGGCAGCCACCATGGACACTATGGAGCGGCCGCGCACCAGGCCCTTCCGCAGGGCCTCCCGGTAGATCCTTATGGCCTCATCGCGCACGTAGCTCGGCAGGACCAGCTTCTCGCAGAAGCGCTTCAGGACCGTGAGGGCCTGCTCCAAGTTACGTATCTCGGATGGCTGGCTCTTCACCCGCTCGTCCCAGCGCCTCAGCCGCTCCAGCTCCCTCAGCGTCTCGGGCGAGAGGGGCTCGCCCAGGGCGCTCCTAAGCGGCCTATCCATCTTCGTGGCCAGGCCCTTGTCCGGGATGGCGATCGAGATGGGCGGGCCAGTCCTCATGACGCGGCTCCTCTCCTCGGGCGTGAAGGCCCTATACTCCGGGCCCTGGTCCACGAAGTGGTCGTGCACCACGGCACCGCAGGCCGAGCACACCACCTCGCCCTGCTCATAGTCATAGGTCAGGCTATTCTTGGCGCCGCAGAACGGGCACCTCTTCTCCTCGACCATGCTCACCGCCACCATTTTTCACCTCCTACGGCCAGAGTCGCGAGCCAGGTGGAAGCCCTCCATCATTCAGATCAGGCCCTCACCACAGCTCATTCCCGGCCGTTCTCCCGGGTAAGGGGAGGTTAGCCAGGAATATATAAGCTTTTCGACAGGGGGAGGGCAGGCCCCCAAGGCGAAATACTTAAACCCCTCTAGGCCATGCTATCGCCCGGACCATAGCCCGGTGGTGTAGCGGAAGCATCCCAGGCTCTGGCCCTGGGGGTCGTGGGTTCGAATCCCACCCGGGCTACCAATCTCTCAGGCCCCACCGCCCGCCAGCCCTTATAAGGAGCCCACGGCCCAGGAGGGGTGATGGAGGAGAAGGTCAGGTTCATCAGGGGGAAGCGGGTAGGGAAGATGCGCAGCCTGTGGGTGCTCAGGGTTGGTCGTGAGGGTGAGGCTGAGGATAAGAGGTAGGACGGGGCACGTGGAGCTCCCGGCTCTCGTGAACAGCGGCTTCGAGGCAGATGGGCCTCAGCTGATCTTGCCCATCGAGGTGGCCCAGGAGCTCGGCCTCCTGGAGGAGGCCAGGATGCTTGAGGCATTTGAGGTGGCCGGTGGCGGGCGGGCCCTGGGCTACCGCATCACGAGGCCCGTAGAGGTAGAGCTCGTCCTTGACGACAGGGAGCCTGTCAGGGCGGAGGCGCTAGCGACGGCCATGCCTGGCGAAACAGAGGCCGTGATAAGCGATTTCCTCTCCTCCGAGCTCGGCATAGTCATCCTGGACGCCAGGAGGGGGCTCTGGTGCCTGAGGGACGAGCTTGGGAGGAGGGAGAGGCAGAGCTGCCGCTCCTGAGGGCTCCCTTCCTCACGCCCTTCCTAGCTTCCTCAGGAGCTCCCTAGCGTTCTCCCTGAGCACGCCCTCCTTCTCCTGCTCCGTCAGGGCCCTGGAGGCCCTTATCCTGGCCAGGGCTTCGCTCACGCTCGTCCTGTGGACGGTGGGCCAATCGGAGCCGAAGAGCACCCTGTCGAAGCCGACCGCCTGCCTTATCCGCCTCGCGAACCTCTCCTCCATGGCTAGGTAGGTAACGGCCGCCAGGTCGAGCCATACGTTGTCGTTCCCCCGGCAGATCTCCAGGGCCTCTTCCAACCAGATGCCAGGCTGGCGTATGCTGTAGCTGCCCGCGTGGGCCAAGATGATGGGCACGTCCGCATAAGAGCTTATCAGGTCCGCATAGAGGCTGGGTCTCGCGTTGGCCGAGAGGGCGGGCGATTCCCAGGGGCCGGGGTCGCAGCCCGTGTGCAGGACGACGAGCATGTGCTGCCTTGAGCAGAAGTCGAAGATGGCCGCAAGCTCCTCCTCGTGCTCCTCCGGGTCGAGGAACTGGAGGGTGGGAATTACCTTGACGCCAGCCAGGCCCAGCTGCCTCACCTCCTCCAGCCCCTTCCGCACGTATTCCAGGCCCCTCGATGCATTGACGGAGCCTATTCCCACGAAAACGCCAGGCCTCCTCCTGACGAGCTCGGCCACCCTGGCGTTGGGCGTCCTGCCGAGCTGGAGCAAGAGCTTTGCGTATTCCAGGTCGTAGAGGTCCCAGGCCCCCTCTTGGGCCAGCACGGAGGAAATGCGATACTGCACCCTCGGGTCCTCAAGCTCCCGGTGGTCCACGTCCATGGCCAGGAGGACGCACTTCTCCAGGCCAGCTGCCTCCACCTCGTCCATTATCAGCTGGTCCGGGAGCATGGGCAGGGGGTGCAGGTGGAAGTCTATGGCGTGCACACCTTCACCAAAGGCATATATACCGGGTGGCTATTCATATAAGGTTATTGGGGAAAGACATGCCCGAGGCTGCCCCGGAGGCCTACAGTTATCCACTGCTCATAAAGCACCTCATAGAATACGGTGTCGCGAGAGCTCCGAAGAAGGAGATAGTGTATAGGGATTTAGTCCGCTACACCTGGCACGACTTCTACCACGACAGGCTGAAGAGGCTGGCCAGGGCGCTCGCGGACCTGGGCGTGAAGCCGGGCATGAAGGTGGGCGTGCTGGACCTCGACACGCACCGCTACCTTGAGCTGTTCTTCGCCATCCCAATGATGGGGGCCGTCCTGCACACCATAAACCTGCGCCTGCCGCCCGAGTGGATATTGCACACGATAAGGCACGCGGAGGACGACGTATTGGTGGTCCGGGATGAGCTAGTCCCGCTCCTTGAGAAGGTGAAGGACAAGCTGCCCCCGTCCGTGAAGCTCTTCATCATAGGTAGCGACAAGGGCGAGATGCCCTCCACCACGCTTGAGCCCGCCTACGAGTATGAGGAGCTCCTGAGGAGCGCCAAGCCCGATTACGAGTTCCCGGACCTCAGCGAGGACACCTGGGCCACGCTCTTCTACACCACGGGCACAACCGGCCTCCCGAAGGGCGTCTGGTTCACGCACAGGCAGATAGTGCTCCACACGCTCTCCGTGGCCATCCACCTAGCCTCCTTCCCGGCCGATGTCCAGGTCACCTCCACGGACGTGCTGATGCCCATGGTGCCCTTCTTCCACGTGCACTCCTGGGGCATGCCGTTCCTGGCGGGCATGCTGGGCCAGAAGGTGGTCCTGCTCGGCCGCTACAGGCCAGAGATCATCTTCGAGCTCATGCGCAAGGAGGGCGTGACGTTCTCGCACATGGTGCCCACCCTCCTGCACATGATGGTCTACCACCCGAAGGCCGAGGAATACCGGGATGCCCTCTCCAGGTGGAAGGTGATCATAGGCGGTGCCGCCCTCCCGAGGGG
>CAZPDR010000030.1:2617-8316 GCA_964585495.1 uncultured Candidatus Bathyarchaeia archaeon | reverse complement strand
GGACCACGAAGCTGAAGGCATCTGAGCCAGCGCCGGAGCCGTAGGAGACCACCAGGATCCTGTCGCCCGGCTGGGCCACATCGAGCGTGGCCGCGAGGCCGAGGGGGGAGCTCCCGGAGTAGGTATTGCCTATGTATGGCACGAGGAGGCCTGGCTCAAGCTTCCTCCTATCTATGCCGAGCATCTTGGCCGCCTTCAGCGGGAACTTCGTGTTGGGCTGGTGGAAGACGGCCCAGTCGAAGTCCTCCGGCCCTAGGCCGAGCTCCTCCATGAGCTTCCTCGCGGCCGTGAGGACATGCCTGAAGTAGGCTGGCTTGCCGGTGAAGCGTCCGAAGTGGCGCGGGTAGGGCTGGCCAGCACGGCGCCAGAAGTCGGCCGTGTCAGTGGCGTAGGAGCAGGAGCCCTCCACGTAGGCCACGGTCTCGTCCGACTTGAGACCAAAGATGAAGGCAGCGCCACCGGAGGCAGCCGTGTATTCCAGGTCATCAGAGGGCCTGCCCTGGGCCGTGTCAGCGCCTATGGCCATCGCGTATCTGGCCATTCCGGAGCCCACCAGGCCTATGCAGGTCTGGAAGGCCTCCGTGCCGGCCTTGCAGGCGAACTCGTAATCGGCCGCGAGGAGGTGGGAGCCTATGCCGAGCGCCTCGGCCACTATGGTGCCAGAGGGCTTGACCGCGTAGGGCTTGGACTCGCTCCCGATGAAGATCGCGCCTATCTCGCGCGGGTCTATCCTGGCCCTCATGAGGGCATAGCGGGCGGCCTCATAGGCTATGGTGGTCATGTCCTCGTCCGGCCCAGCCACGGCCTTCTCCACGATGGGGAGGGAGCAGCCGTCATTACCCCACATGCGGCCTATCTCGGAGGCCTTGATCCTGTAGATGGGCACGTAGCCCCCGTAGCCCACTATGCCCACGGGCCTTATGGGCTTCAAGTTATTATCACCCTCAACACCAGCTTGACAGCCCTTTTACCGGCTGCTGTTTAAAAGCCTTACGCTTTTTGCCGAAATGCTCAAGGGTTCTTTACGCCAGGCACGCCGGAGGGCGCCTCAGTTATAGACACCTCCACCACGCGCCCCTCGGCCACCGCGAACTCCACCATCACGCGGTCTAAGAGCGTTTCCTTAGGGCAGAACTCGGCCCCGCAGACGCCGCACTCTATGCTCGCGCCCAGCTCCACCGCATACCAGGCGGCCTCAGCGTAGAGGTGGCCACAGGAGGGGCACCTGAAGATGGCCACGTCGAGCCACGTCTTCTCAGCGCCCTCACGGAGCTCCCTGCCCATCGCCAACTCCCCCCTCCTTTGGGCGGGCCTGCCCTAGAGCTGCCTTAATAAGCTTGCCCAGGCCTAGGCCCCCTGCCTCATACAGCACCACGCCTTCTTCAAGGGCCTCCCTCACGAAGAAGTTGCCCTCACCCGCGGCTTTGAGTGCCTCTTGCAGGCCGAAGGTGGTTATCTGGACATCCACGTCCTTCACGCGGGCCAGGCGGAAGCGCTCCCACTTCCCAGGCGGCCGCTCGACCAAGATCAAGAGGTCTATGTCGCTCATGCCCCTCACGAACTCCCCACGGGCCAGCGAGCCAGCCAGCAGGATGGCCAGGGGGCGGAGCTCCAGCACTAGCTCGTGGATCAGCCTGGCCAGGCCGCCGACGAGGTCCCTGGTGCTCGGCCTATCGAGCAGCCCCCTCAATCTCTCCTCTAGCGAACGCGAGCACCTCCCTGGCATGTTTTACCGCCTCCCTGGCATCCTCCTCGCTGTAGTGCTCGAAGGGGGCACCGCTGGGCCATACGTTTGGGTAGCGCGTGGGCACATAGAGCCTGTCCAAGCGCTCGGCAGCCTGCCCCAAGGCCTCGGGCACGGGAATGCCGTGGTCCTGTGCCAGCCTGAGGAGCTCCACCACGCTGTGCGTGTGCGCAAAGACGCCAGCCTTCCTCATCAAGAGGGCCTTCAGGGCTTTTTCGGCCGCTTGCTGAGCGAAGAAACATGCCTTAGAATAACGGCCCAGCTTAAGCAGGTCCTCAGCAGCAGCTAGGTCGTCCTCGGCCTCCCTCAGCCAATCCACATACCTCCTCATGCTCATGGAGGAGCTCCCCGATTAATTGGCCGGCCTCATGGCCTTAAGGGTAGCCTCCTGAGGACACGGCAAGTGCGCTACCTTTTTTGGCTGTGAACACCATCGCATGTATGTGTTGAAGCGGGAGAAGAGGACGCGCTACGACATCTATGCGGACGTGCTGGAGGCCATCAAGCGCAACGCGCCCTGCACGCTCACCAGGGCCTCCTACGGCGCCCGCATGCCGGTGGACAGGACCAAGAAGGTGCTCGCCAGGCTGGAGCAAGCAGGGTGCGCGAGAGAGCACAGGTCGATGACGTGTGGGCCGAGGAGATAACGCTCGAAGAGGGCGCGAGGGCCAGGAACCTCTACGGCCTCAGGATCTACCTGGAGCGCGGCTGCACGGTGTGGGGCGAGGTCAGGTATGTGGAGGAGCTCACGGCCGAGGAGGGCGTCAGGCTGGCGAAGGAGCCCCAGAGAGCGAGAGGGCCTGAGGAGATAGGGCTGACTTGATCTCAGCGTATCTCAAGAGGAGCTCTTTAAACGCCTGTCGGTCGTCTGGCCTTTCGAGCACGGCCAAACACGCTCTTCTAAGGTCCAAACATATGTTAAGACCGCTGAAAGCGCGGGCTTTCTCCCATATAACCGCGGCCACGGCCCTGCGCACGACCTTCACATACTCGTCCATATGGCCGTAGATGACAACTCGCTCTACAATACCGAGGTCGAAGGAGAGGCGCTTGAACTCAAGCCATGCGATGAGCGAGCAAAGCATGAGGATGATTAGGGCAGCTAGCTTCTGCCAATTAGTAAGCCACCAGCCGAAGTCGAGGAGCTCGTGCGGGGGCACGACCACCCGGGGGACAACGGCCATCATCCATGCGTAAGCGATAAGCGCCATGATGAACGCGGTTATTGGGATTTCGCAAAAGAGCATCCAGAGGTAGTGGAGTATTGAGTAATAGCGCCGTATGGATTCCCTAATATCGGGTTTGATGATCTCATAGATCATGGGGGTCAGAGAGAAGAGATGCCACCTAACACGACCGAGCTTACCCCCGAGGAGGTCTTTTAGGTCGTCTTTTAACCACTCGCTGAGGTTGCCTGGGACGCCTTCACAGCCGAGCTCCGCGTCAAGCAGTTCTAAGAACACTTTTACCCCTGGCCTTTTCTCGGTGATCCAATCCCCCCTAATGCGCCACCAGATCAATTGGTGAGGCTGGAAGAGCAGGAAGCCGAACACTAGCCCTATGATGAGGACGCTCGCCAACATTATGGCCACGGCTCTGGCGAGACCAGTTTCCACGATGATGGAGATAGCCTCCTCATCATTTATGAAAAGAGCCCAGGTTATCACCATCGTGTAAAGGACGAGGGTGCTGCCAGGCATTGTGTATCTGACCAGTGAGTGTATCTCCTGCTGCGCCATAGCCCCCCGTAGCAGGTGGCCTAGAGCACTCTTAAGAATTTCCCGACAGGCCTCCCTCAGCTTTAACTGTGGGCGAGCTCGGCCTCTAGGAGGGAGGTGCCCTGGTGCTCCTCAGGGTCGCCCGCGTGGAGTCGTTCGAGACACCAGATGGCGAGCTGGGCAGGCGCATCGAGCTGGTGGAGGAGAGGCCAGCCCGCGGGCCGTCCGTGGTGCCAGCTAGGCCTATGCCTGAGGACGTGAGGCTGGCGCACGAGCTGGCCCAGAGCGTTTTCCAGGCCATGCAGGCACAGCTGCCCTTCTTCCGCGTGAGCAGGCGCATCCGCATACCGAAGATCGTGCTCTTCCTCACGGAGGCGGAGTGCGAGGAGCTGGGCCTGGAGTTCAACGTGAACCAGGTTTATGATGTCAAGTTCTCGGGTGGCGCCATCAGGTTCAAGCGCGTGGAGTAGATGAGCTGGCCCCTCTCTCCCTGCCTTCAGCCCAGCTCGGCCAGGGAAGCCAGCCTTTCCCAGTGCCTCTCCAGGAGGCGCCTGAGCGTGTTGGTTATGTCGAGCTTGGGCACGTCCTCAAGCCTCACCCAGCGGGCCTCAAGCGCATCGCTGGCCGCCCTCACCTGGCCGGAGAGGGGCCTGGCCAGGTAATCCACGATCACGTAGTGATATTTCACACGGCCTTCCTCATCGCGCTTTATGACCTCGACCACGTCGAGCAGATCTAGGACCTCGACCACCAGGCCCGTCTCCTCGTGGACCTCGCGGACCACGGCCTCCCTCAGCCTCTCGCCAAGGTTGACAGCACCGCCCGGTATGCTCCACTTCCCCCTCCCGGGCTCGCTCGCCCGCCTGACCAAGAGGAGCTCCTCCCCTCTGAGGACGAGCGCGGCCACAGCCACCACAGGCGCTTCTGGGTAGACACGCCTCAAGGCTGGAGAGGGGGTGAGGGCTCACTTAATAGGGGTGAGGCCAAGCCCAGCGAGAGGCCCGTGAGGAGAACGGGCTAGCGGATCTATGGCGAGAGCCGCGCATGCTGAGGCCTCCTGGGCCGCTTAAGGCGCGTGCCTGAAGAGGGCCAAAGGGCGTGAGTGGGTGGTGGGAGCTTCCCCGGCCTCGCGCGGCCGAAGACCGCACTACTACCGGGGACGGAGCGGGGCTTAGCTTCCGGGTTCGGAATGAGACCGGGCGTTTCCCCCGCCCTATGGCCCCCACCACCCATTCCTCGCCCTCGGCTGCCCGGAGGGGCGGGAAGAATGAGCCAGCGGTCCCTTATTAGCTTTAGCCATCACCTGCCCGCGAGGCCCAGCGCGCCGCCCACGATGGCCAGGATGGTGCCTATGATGAAGCCGCCGCCTATCACTATGCTCAGGAGGCCGAAGATGATGACCAACACGCCGCCAGCTGTCGTGGAGTCCTTATACATGAGCACAGCACCCACGATGACTAGTATGCCGAAGATGGGGGCGATGGCCATGACGGTGGCGCCGAGGAAGGGCATTATCCCGAAGAGGAAGGCGCCAAGGGTGCTGAACAAGAGGCCGTTTATCAGGATGAGGATGCCGGCTATCAGCGAGACCACGAAGCCCGCCATGGGCCTCTCTTCCTCGGGAGGAGGAGCGATCGGCCCGACCACCGCCACCTTGAGCACCTCGGTTGAGTCTGATGCCCTCAACGAATTAAGCTTGCGGGAGTGCTCAGTATCCTTATTAGGCTAGGTCGAGCACTCCCCGGCAGGTGGGCCATGAGCGCCCGTGTAGATAAGGTCGAGCAGGCCATCACGGTGGAGCTCCTCCCAAACGATGTGGGGCGCTGGCGCTACGCCATCACGGCCACGGCGACCGGCAGGTTCCCCTGGCTCAGGGGCTTCGCGGCCACGGCCATGCGCTACAAGCCCTATAACTTCGAGTGGGAGGCGCCCGAGGTGGAGCTGGTCACGGCCGAGCTGAGGCAGGGCGCCTACTTCGTGATGGTCTACTTCCGGCCCAACGCCATCCTGCCGGGCACCACCTTCCGCGTGGAGTTCGGCTTCGACCTCACGCCCACCTGGGACTCGCGGAGGCTGAGGTTCTACGAGCGCATCATGAACGATGCCCGGACGAGCGTGATCAGGTTCGTGCTGCCGCCCGGCTACAAGCTCAAGTGGGCGAACGCCATGCCCGACCGCACCTACGCGGCCGAGGACGGGCGCCAGGTCCTGGAGTGGAGCATGACCATGCAGGGGGC
>CAZPDR010000030.1:0-2517 GCA_964585495.1 uncultured Candidatus Bathyarchaeia archaeon | reverse complement strand
GCGCGCGGCACTACCGTGGGGGGTGCGGCTACCACGGCCATAACTTCCACCGGGAATGCCCCTGATGGCTTGCTATTTAAGGGTTCTGACCGGCTCCACGTCAGGTATGCGCGATGGCAGCGGCAGGAGCCGTCAAGCCTTGGCTATGCCCCAGGCCAAGAGGGCCGAGTGTATCATCTCGCAGGCCATGGCAGCTATGAGGACGGCCATGAGCCTTGAGAGGGCGCTGACGCCCATCCTGCCTAGGAGGCGCATGATGAGGTCCGAGAACCTCAGGCAGATGTAGGCCGCGGCAGCTGCCACGCCCACGGCAGCGAGCAGCACGGGCATCGAGTAATAGGCCGAGAGGATGACGAGCGTGGTGATCGTGCCAGGTCCCACGAGAAGGGGCGTTACCACCGGCACTATGCCCGCCTCCTCACGGCCATCCTGGCCCCCCTGCCGCGAGCCCAGCACCATGTCGAGCGCCAGGGCGAGGAGCAGGAGGCCGCCTCCCAGCTTGAGCGACTCCAGGCTTATGTCCAGGGCGGCTAGGAGGTAGTTGCCCGTGAGGGCGAACGCCAGCATGAGAGCCAGCACGAGCCAGGTCGTCAGCTTGGCCAGCCTAGCGCGAGCTCGCGTGTCCTCCCGCTCCGTGATGGCCAGGAAGGCCGGTATGGAGCTGGGCGGGTTCAGTATCGCGAATAGCTGGGCTGCCACGAGGAGCACCTGGGCTGCCGACTCCATGAAGCTCATGGCCGTCCCCCCGTTTAGGGCAGGGCGGGCTTGGTAGTATATAAGCCTTCTCATGGCCTGCCCTAAGCTGCGGCCGTTCTACTCACCACGTGATAAGGCTTTTTACCGCATGCCCGACCCGGAGGGGGCGATGATGACCAGGCCCGCGGCCGTGCTGTGCGCGCTGGTGCTGCTCATCTCCTCCGCCCTCCTGCCCCTAGCCAGCGTTGCCCACGCCTCAGCCCGCGTGGAGGCCGTGGTCGAGCCCCCATCCGTGCTGGTGCACATAGCTCTAGCGGATGTGAACGCCAGCCTCTACGCCCTCATGCGTTCGCACCCAGCGGCCTTCAACGAGACCACCGTGCCCGAGGCCGCGAGGGCCTTCATGCTCGCGAACGGCTATGACCAGGTGAATTACACGGGCGCAAGCATCTCCTTCGACGATGGCACGCGAACCGTGGAGCTCTCCTTCAGGCTAATGGGTGAGGACGTGCTCTCCTTCCGCTACAACCGCACGACCATGGCCAGGCTCTACGAGCTGAACGTGCTCTGGCGTAGGGCGGATGTGGTGGCCCGTGAGGGCGCTGAGGAGCTCTTCAGGCTGAACTTCAGCGCCTACTTCGCGGCCCCGTTGGAGAAGTGGGAGCAGACCGAATACGCCCTTCCTGGCGGCGAGGTGCGGCCAGCTCTGCGCCTGGAGAGCGAGGCCGCGGACGAGCTCGACCCTGTCTTCATCCTCGTGCTGCCAAGGGGGGCTCGCGTGCTAGAGGCGAGGGAGGACACGTTGGTCTTCGAGCTCCCGCCCAGGCCGTGGGAGCTCTTCATGGCCAGCCCCTTCTGGCCCCTGATGGCCGTGGCGGCCATCACGGGCGCGGCTGCCTTCTCAAGGAGGGCCGTGGTCAGGTGGGTGAGGCCGGGCGGCGGGCCCATGGCCCAGCGTTCCCCACAACCCTTATCCCAAGAGGAAAGGGAGGCCAAGGCGGGTGAGGCATCCTGACCAGCCGAGCGCGGAGGCCGAGTGAGGAGGAGAAGCGCCTAAGGGCGCTGGTGGCCTTCTACGATTCCTTCCTGAAGCTCGTGCTGAAGGGCATGAAGGACATCGTGGGCGAGCGGGGCGCCCTGAGCGTGCTGAAGTTCGCGGCCAGGGAATACGGGGCTGGCCTGGCCAAGAGCTTCAAGTCGCTGGGCGTTAGGGACCTGAAGACGGCCCTCATGGAGATGCTGAGGCGGGCCGGCGTTGAGCCAGAGCTGAGCGAGGGGGAGGGAGGCGAGCTCGTGGTCGTGCTGAAGCGCTGCCCCTTCAGGCGCCCTCAAGAGGAACCCTTCCTATGCGCTATCACGGAGGGGCTGCTGATGGGCTTTACCAACACCTTCACGCGGGCCTGGGTGCTTAAGCTCGCGACCATGGCCGAGGGAGCAGATGCCTGCAGGTTCAGGATCTCCAGCCAGGCCTGAGGCGGGGGTGGCGCTGGGCGCCTTCTACACGGAGCCCAGGACCACCCGTTCTGATAGCATACCCGTTATCCGCACCTCCGCCACGGCACCTATCAGGCCCTCGGAGCCCTTCAGCAGCACGACCGGGCCGTGCCTGAGCGGGTAGGCCACGAGGAAGCCCTCCCGCACCGGGTGCCTGCAGGCCACCACGACCTCCACGCGCTTGCCCAGCCACCTGGCCTTTAGGGCGCGGTTGAGCTCCCGTGCCTTCTCGACCAGCTTGGCGCTGAGTGGATCTCGCGTGGCCGGTGGCCCGCTGGGGAAATCGCCGAAGGCGGACATGGGGAGGGAGCGGAACCTGTAGAGGAT
>CAZPDR010000029.1:0-8465 GCA_964585495.1 uncultured Candidatus Bathyarchaeia archaeon | reverse complement strand
CAGCGCCCAACTCCATCACGGGCACCATCCTGAGGCCCCTGGACAGCGCTGGCCTGCTGACCTACCTGCCCAGGCGCCCCGGCTCCTGCTGGGAGGGGCCGGATTGCTATGTCTATGGCGTGGGCTACCTCAGGGGCCGGGCTAAGAAGGCCGAGCTGGCCGAATACGTGCGGGAGGTGCCCCCCCGGCCGGACCCCTCCAAGCTGAACGTGATGGCCTTCCACCTCCCCCTCTCCCTGCCCGGGCTAGGCCTGCCGAGCATGGCCGCGAGCGTGGAGGCCTCCGCCCTCCCGGGCGGCTTCGACTACTACGCGGGAGGCCACATCCACAGGCCCATCCTGCTCAGGCTGAGCGAGCTGGGCCTGCCCGGCGAGGGCTTCCTGGCCTACAGCGGCCCCACGGAGACGACCAATTACAGGGAGGCCGGCTACGACAAGGGCTTCTACCTAGTCCACGTGTCGGCCGACAAGGAGCTCCAAGTGGAGCGCGTGAAGCTGGAGGGCGTGAGGAAGTTCCTGGTCTTCGAGGAGGACATCACGGGCCTCTCGCCCTCGGAGGCCACCAGCCGCCTGGTGGAGCGCGTGAAGGCCATGGACGAGCGGGGGGCCGTGCTGGTGCCCATCATCACGGGCGAGCTCCCGCCGGGTGTCTCGGCCAGCGAGATAGACCTGGGGGCCATCAGGATGGCCGCCAAGCTCGCCCTGACGGTCAGGCCCAGGCTGGACGTGGTCGAGGCGGAGATGCCGGAGCTCCTCATGCCGGAGGAGAGGGAAGACCTACGCTCAAGGGCCTACAGGTATCTGGTGGAGATATTCAAGGCTAAGGGCGTGTCAGAGCCTGAGAAGCTGGCCGAGGCAGCCGTGGACCTCATAGAGCCTCTACTGGCCAAGGACGAGGCCCGCGTCAAGGCCGTCCTGGAGGGATTGGCATGAGGATAGAGGCCGTCAGGCTGGAGAACATAAGGTCCCACGCGAGCACGCAGGTGGACTTCCGTGAGGGCTTCAACTGCCTCATAGGCGGCCTGGGCGCTGGCAAGACCAGCATCCTCATGGCCATAGACTTCGCCCTCTTCGGCGAGCCGCTCGTGGGCCGCAGCTACGCCTACCTGCTAAGGGAGGGCGCTGACCGAGGCCGCGTTACGCTCTGGATCACGCACGGCGGCTCCCGCTACGTGATCATGAGGGGCCTGAGGCGCGTGGGCAACCGCATCGTGCAGGACACCGACGCGCTCAAGCTCTTCAAGGACGGCAAGGTCATCGCGGAGAAGAGGGCCTCATCCGTGGCCGAGCAGCTGGCCCAGGAGCTGGGCCTGGACTGCGAGCTCTTCAGGGAGATCATGTGGGTTAGGCAGGAGAGGCTGAAGGAGATCCTCGACATGAGCTCTAGGGAGCGGCAGAAGAAGCTGGACCAGCTCCTGGGCCTGGAGGACTTCGAGAGGGCGTGGCTGGCCCTGAGGGATTACGAGCGCGACTACAAGAGGGAGGCGGAGATTTACGCCAGGGACCCAGATGTGCTGGCCAGGGAGCGCCTGGAGGCAGAGCACGAGTCCTTGGTGGAGGAGCTGGCTGGGCTGGCGGCCAAGGAGGGCGAGCTGAAGGAAGAGCTGGCCAAGGCCAGGGAGGAGCTTGAGGAAGCTCAGTCCAGGCTGTCGGAGCTTGAGGGGGCGAGGATGAAGGTTGAGGAGCTCAGGGCCAGGAAGGCAGAGCTTGAGGCAGCCCTAAGGGAGGCCGAGAGAGCTGTCCAGCGCCTTTCCTCCGAGGTAGAGCAGAGGAGGAGCGTGCTTGAGCGTCTTGAGGGGGAGCTGAAGGCTCTCGTGGCCGAGGAGATGGACTGCAGGCAGGCCCTCGTCCTCTCGGGCCTTGAGGCTGGCGCCAGCATCGAGGAGGTGGAGGAGCGCCTGAGGGAGGTGGAGGAGCGCCTGAGGGAGCTCCGGGATGAGCAGGTGAGGGCCGAGAGCGATATAAAGAGCGCGAGGGCCAGCCTAGAGGTCATCTTGACCCAGAGCACCTGCCCCACCTGCCGGAGGTTCATCAGCGAGGCAGAGCGTCAGGAGCTCTCGGCCAAGCTGAGGAAGGAGATCGTGAAGCGCAGGCACGACCTGGAGGCCGCCAGGGAGGAGGCCGGGAAGCTTGAGGAGCTCAGGAGTAAGCTCTCAGAGGCAGCCGAGCGCCTGAGGATGATAAGGACGAGGAAGGAGGGGCTTGAGGCCAGGCTTGAGGACGAGCGCGCCCTCCTGGCCAGGGCCGAGAAGGAGCTTGATGAGGCCAGGATGAGGGCCGAGATGCTGAAGGCCGAGCTGGAGAGCCTTGAGGAAGAGCCAGCCGGGCCGACGGAGGAGGAGCTGAGGGCCGCGAGAGCCGAGGTGGAGGAGGCGCGGGGGCGCGTCCTCAGGCTGGAGAGGGAGCTCGCGGAGCTCCAGGCCAGCAGGAAGGTGGTCAGGGGGAGGCTTGAGGAATGCGAGAGGCGCCTGAAGCTGGCCGAGGAGAAGCTGGCCAGGATGGAGAAGGCCAGGAGGGCCGTTGAGCTCGTGAGGCTCCTCAGGAGCGCCTACAGGGCCGTGCAACCGCACCTCAGGACCGAGGTGGTGAGGCAGGCGAGGGCGCTCGTGCAGCGCGTCCTGGACGAGATATCCGGCCCGGAGGAGGCGGGCATGATGGTGGAGATAGGCCAGGACTACACGCCCGTGGTGAAGGTGGCTGGCCGCGAGCGCAGCATAGCGCACCTCTCCGGCGGCGAGCGCACCCTCCTGGCCCTGGCCTACCGCATAGGCATGGGGCACCTCATCATGCGATACCGGACGGGCCAACCGCTGGACCTGCTGCTCCTGGACGAGCCCACGGAGAGCCTGGGGCGCGAGGACCTGTCCATAGACCGCCTGGCCGATGCCATAGCGAGGCTGAAGATGGAGCAGGTGATAGCCGTCTCCCACAACGAGGCCTTTGCTGAGCGGGCGAACCACGTGATAAGGGTGGAGAAGGCGGACAACGTGAGCCGCGTGCTGGTGGAGAGGCCCTGAGCGGCCTGCCGGGCCAGGGGCCAGGGTGGTGCGATGCCCAACGACCCCCTCAGGGTGCTGGAGGAAGCCTGCTCGCTCGCGACACGCTTCTACCCGCCAGCCGAGCGCGTCCTCTCCTCCTGCACGCTGGTGGGCCTCCCCTTCAGCCTCTCCACGGGCTCCGAGGAGCTCCCCCACGCCTACTTCTACCAGGTGGCCCTCTGGCTAGAGCACGAGGGGCAGCTCTACCTGCCGGGCGCTGGCACGGCCTGCCTTGAGCACGCCTCCTGCTCCTACGCCCCTCTCGTGCTGGTCAGGGAGGCCTGCCTAGAGCGCGAGACGCCGCTCCTAGTGGCCGCGAGCCTCCTGCACGAGGTCCTGCACCTGGAGCGCTACCCGATCTACACGAGGAAGGTGCTGGAGCTCGTGCGCGAGCAAGGCCTGACGCGCGAGGAGGCCGTGGCCCGGGTGGTGCCAGAGGAGGAGCGCGAGGTAGAGGCCCTCCTGGCCGGGCTGGCGGCAAGGCACCGGGAGCTGGGGGAGGCCATGTTGGACGCGGACCTGGTGGAGCGCTCCATCTGCCTTGAGGACGCCCTGGCAGGCCGCGTGGTTCCCTGGGGCACCTTCAGGCACGTGATGAACTTCTACGTGCACCTCAACCGCTCGGCCTTCCGCATTCATCCGTGCTTCCGCGAGCTGAGGGAGCTCCTGCTCCTGGACGCGCGGGCTAAGGAGGAGCTCTACCGGGCGCTGTCGGAGGAGGAGCGCGAGAGGCAGGCAGAGCGGGTCGGGAGGCTGCTTGAGGCCGCGAGGGAGCTGGAGGTGAGCTGGGTCTTTAGGTGGAGCTCCGGGAGGCAGGCTAATCGCTAGCGGGTGCCTCCTCCCTCGCGACCGAGAGGGCCACGGGCTCCCTGCCTAACCACTCGGCAGCCGTGAGCAAGCGCTTGCCAGCCTCCCTCGCGGCCTCATAGGCAAGGGCCAGCCTCTCGCGGTAGCGGGTGTCGCGGAGCAGGTGGTGGTCCAGGATGATTGGGTCCGCCTTCACCTCGCGCACGATGAGGCAGATGTTCTCCACCGCCCGCGCCAGGTTGGTCTTGTTCAGCATGTAGCCGAGCAGGTAGGTGGGCGGCCCATCTAGCACGAGCAAGTCAGGATCCTCATGCACCAGCCAGGCCGCGTAATCTTCGATGATCGGCCCCTGGAGATCGGAGCTGTAGATGAGCTTCGCGCCCCCGTGCTCTACCACGACCGAGATGACCCAGCCCACCCGGTCGTATTCCACGCCGTGGAAGAAGGGGCCCTCGAACCTCAGGAGCGTTCGGCCTACCTCGCGCTCCTGGCCGTCCACGAACTCCACACGCGTCCTGCCGAGCTCCAGCTCGCTGGGCAGCCAGGGCCTCCGCGCCCAGAGCGTTCTGGCCAGCTTCTCAAACCACCTGCGCCCTTTGGCCAGGAGCTCCTCCCTCCTGGCCTGGTAATCGCCGAAGTCGCGCTCAAGGGCCAGGCAGAGGCCCGCGACGGGATCCTTGAAGCTCCTCCTGGCGGGCGGCACCAGGAGCTCCTCCAGCTCAAGGTCGGCCAGCTCGGAGCACATCTGCCCGAGGAGGAGGCGGGCCCGCTCCCACTGCGACTTGTTTATGTAGCAGTTGGGGTCCTTGGCCCATATCACCTTGCCCTCGTAGATGGCCCTCGCGTTGACCGGGAAGTCGAAGCGCACGTGGTGGTCGTAGTGGTAGTGCGTGATGGCGATGGCATCTGCTCGCGAGGCGGCTGCCTCTATGGCCCGGTAGGCCAGCGAGCGGAGCTCCTCCTTGCGCTCGGGAGGGAGGGGGAAGCTGGGCTGGAGGGCGGCAGCACCGGGGTCTATGAGCAAGCGTAGGTCGGGCGTCTCCACCAGGAGGCAGGCGCTCTTCGCGCCCAGGCTATCAAACCATATCGGGCGTGCTCTTATCCTGCCAGCCTTCAGCGACCTCCCCAGCACCAGGAGGGCCGTGTAGGCAAGTGTTAAAAAGAGCCTTACTACCTTCCCCCTGGGCATGAAGAGGGTAGAGCGAGTCTGCATCTCGGTGCCATCCGACCTGCTGGCCGAGTTCGATGATGCCGTGGCCAAGATGGGCTATCCAAACCGCTCCAAGGCCGTCCAGGATGCCATGCGCTCCTTCCTGGCCGAGTGGAAGACCTCCCAAGCGCTGGAGGGCCGGGTGAACGGGGCCATAGTCATGATCTATGACCACAGGAAGCCCGGCCTGGTGGAGGAACTCCTGGACGTGCAGCACGAGCACGAGGACCTCATAGCGGCCACCATGCACATCCACCTCACGGAGGAGGACTGCCTTGAGGTCATAGCCGTCCAGGGCGATGTAGAGGATGTCCGAGCGTTGGCCGAGGCCATGAAGACGAAGAAGGGCGTCAAGGCCCTCAAGGTGGTCGTGCTCTAGGCCCCTGCCCCCAGCGCCCGTGAGATCCAGCTCATCACCTGAACGCGGGCCTCCTTGAGAGCAGCATGGGCAGGTAGTGCGGCCTCCTCGGGCGCCCCTCCAGCTCCCTCAGGACCGCTGCCTTCAGCTCCTCCACGCTCATCTCCACCCGGTGGGGCCTATCGGGCTCGGAGAGGGCGCGTATGGTCACCATGACCGTGCCCCTCCCCACCTCCCTATCGCCCACCACGCCCACGTAGGGCACCCACTCCAGGCCGGCCATGCGCACCTTCCAGTCCATGGAGCGCCTCCTGTCGTCCACGTCCGCCCTTATGCCGGCCCTGACGAGCTCCTCCGCCACCTTGATGGCGTATTCCAGGTGCCTGTCAGCGATGGGTATGAGCCTCACCTGCGTGGGGGCGAGCCAGGTGGGCAGCTTGGCCAGGCCACCGGCCTTAATGGCCTTCGCGGCCTCCTCCAGGACGGCGCACATGAGCCTCTCTATGCTGCCAGGGCTGGAGTGGATGATGATGCACCCCCTCTCGCTCCCGTCCGCGTCCACGTAGGTGATGCCGTAGCGCTCGCTGTCCTCCACGTCTATCTGGACGGTGGCGAGCTGGAAGTTCTTGCCCACGGAGTCCACGTATTGGAACTCGCTCTTCAGCGCCCAGTAGTGCTTCCGCTCAGGGAGGAGCTGGACCAGCGTGTTCTTGCCGAGCTCAACGGCCACCTTCACGAAGAAGTCCCTGTGCTCCTCGTAGAAGGCCCTCTCGGCCCTGTAGGCGTGCACGAAGTCCAGGCCGAGGCCGCGTATGAGCTCCGCGTATTTGAGCGAGAGGAGCCTGAACTCCTCCATGCCCTGCTCTAGGTCCTTGCAGAAGCAGTGGAGGTCGGGCATGGTGAACTTCCTCGTCCGCCTCAGGCCCACGCACTCCCGGCGGGTCTCAAGCCTGTAGCTGGGGGCTATCTCGAAGACCCGGATCGGGAGCTGTCTCACGTTCATCCTCACGTTCTTCATCATCCTGAAGAGGCCGAAGTCGCCTGCGAAGCGGAGGAAGAGCGTCTTCCCGCCCACCTGGAGCTTGTAGTCCTTCTCTATGAACCGCTCCGCCTGGGCGCGTATGTCGGGCTCATCAGCCCTATACATGGTGGGCGTCTCGATGACCATGGCGCCCAGGCTGAGGGCCATCTCCAGCACCCAGTCCTCTATGAGGGCCTTCATGAGCGCCCCCTTGGGGTAGAAGCGCATGTGCCCTACATCGCTCGCGGGCTCGTAGTCCACGAGCTCCAGGCGCCTCATGAGCTCTATGTGGGCTGGCGCCTCGTGCGGCACGTGGCCTACCTCCTCGCTCAAGATGAACTGCCTCAGCAGCGCGTCCTCGGCCACGGGCGGGCAGGCCTCTAGGTCCGCCAGGTCCAGCTCGTGCTCGCGGCCCGACCGGTCTATGACCAGGTAGGATGCGCCTGCCAAGATGGAGGACCCCTTCTCAGGGCTAATGGGCATGTTGGGGCGGTATTTAACTCCTCGCACTGGGTAGCCGGGAGGGGGCTGGTAAGCCTGTGCTCCTACCGGCCGGTTAGGACGGAGCTCTGGGAGGCGCTGCCCGAGCTGGTGGACGTGGCCCTCGGCCGCCTGGAGGCCGACATGGTCATCAGGGGCGCCACGCTCGTGAACGTCTTCACCGGGGAGCTCCAGGAGGGCGTGGACATAGCGGTTAGGAGGGACAGGATAGCCCTCGTGGGCGACGCTGAGCACGCGATAGGGCGGCACACGCACGTCATAAGGGCAGAGGGCCTCTACGCGGCCCCGGGCTTCATAGATGCCCACGTGCACGTGGAGAGCTCCATGGTGGTCTTCTCCGAGTTCGCGCGTGCCGTCCTGCCGCGCGGCACCACGGCCATCTTCGCTGACCCGCACGAGATAGCGAACGTCCTGGGCCTGGAGGGCCTGAGGATGGTCTGGGAGGAGGTCAGGGAGCTCCCCCTCAAGGTGTTCCTGTGCGTCCCCTCCTGCGTGCCTGCTTCAACGCCCGATTTCGAGACGGCAGGGGCCAGCCTCGGGCCTGAGGAGGTTGAGGAGGCCCTCTCCTGGCCTGGCGTGGCAGCGCTCGGCGAGATGATGAACTACCCGGGCGTGCTAGCCAAGGACCCGGCCGTTATGGCCAAGATAAGGGCAGCCTTAAAGGCCGGGAAGCCCGTGGAGGGGCACTCAGATGGCATCATGGGCCGCGAGCTTTGCGCCTATGTGGCCGCTGGCATCTCCTCCTGCCACGAGGCCACCAGGCCTGAGGAGGTGGCCGAGAGGCTGCGCTTGGGCATGCACGCCATGATAAGGGAGGGGTCCGCCTGGCGAGATCTGGCGGCCTGCATCAAGGCCATCACGGAGCTCGGCCTGGACGCGCGTAGGGCGGTGCTCGTAACGGACGACAGGCACCCGGGCGACCTGCTGGCGGAGGGGCACATGGACTTCGTGGTCCGCAGGGCCATAGAGGAGGGCGTGGACCCCATCACGGCCATAAGGATGGCCACCCTCAACCCAGCCGAGCACTTCGGCCTAGACCACTACATAGGCGCCATCGCGCCCGGGAGGGCGGCCGACATCGTGCTCCTCTCGGACCTGGAGGCCGTGCGCGTGGACATGGTCGTGGCCGATGGGGCCGTGGTAGCACACAGTGGCGTGCTCATGGTCAAGCCCGTGAAGAAGCCTTACCCAGAGCGGGCGAAGCGCACCGTCCGCCTGCACAAGCCGAGCCTTGAGGCAGCCGACTTCGAGCTGAGGGTGCCGGGCGCCAGGGAGGGCGAGGCGGAGGCGCACGTCATAGGCGTGGAGGAGGGGAAGGCTACCACGAGGCACCTCATCGAGCGAGTCCGTATCACGGGCGGCGTCGTCCAGCCGGACCCAGAGCGCGACCTGGCCCTGGTGGCCGTGGTGGAGCGCCACCACGCGACGGGCAACGTAGGGCGCGGCCTCGTGAGGGGCTTCGGCCTGGAGGCTGGCGCCGTGGCCTCCACCGTGGCCCACGACAGCCACAACCTCATCGTGGTGGGCGTGG
>CAZPDR010000028.1:0-8469 GCA_964585495.1 uncultured Candidatus Bathyarchaeia archaeon | reverse complement strand
AGCATATTATGGCCGTGATGAGCATGCCGAGCCAGAGCGGCCAGTAGAGCTTGGGGGGCCACGTAACGGGCCAGAGGGTGCTGGTGCCGTAGCCGCCTAGCACTATACCTATGATCAGGATGATTATGCCGACTATGGTGCTCTGGACGATCGGTATCCTCATCTTATACATCATGAGGCCCATGAGCAGGCCCGAGATGATGGTGAAGACGACGACTATGAAGCTCCCCGGCCAGAGGGCGAAGAACATGCCGCACAGCAGCACGAAGACGCTGGTGATCAGGATCAGGTAGAACAGCAGGAAGCCTATGAGGGCCGTGCGGGCGCGTGGGCTGATGAGCTCGTAGGTCAGCGGGCCCATGGTCTTGCCCTCGTTGCGCACCGACATGAAGAGGGCGCTGTAGTCGTGTATCCAGCCGATGAAGAAGTTGCCGATCAGCAGCCAGATCAGGGCCGGGATGAAGCCGAGGTGGATGCCGACGAACGGGCCCAGGATCGGCCCTAGGGCGGCGATGCCCTTGAACTGGAAGCCGAACAGCACATACTTGCTCGTCGGGAAGAACTCTATGCCGTCCATATACATGTGGGCTGGCGTGGCCCGCTTCGGGTCGGGCTCCCAGACGTTTTTGTCATACCACTTGGCGTAGCCGAAGTAGGCGAGGCCGTAGACGATCACGCCCGCCAATACGAAGTAGAGCGGATACCACTGCGGCATATAGCCCAGCCTCCCCAGGTGCGATTGACTTGGCCAAGATTTAAGACTTACGAGAAGGCACGACGGGGATGGCATGGTCTCGACCTGGGAGATGGCCGTGATCACGGGCCTGACGGTGCTCTTCATAGCCCTCTACGCTCTGGGCTCCGTGTGGAACAAGCGCATCCAGCGCTCCTTCTGGAAAGCCCTCTCAAAGGAGCTGAAGCGCTACTCAAGGCGCGTTAGCTACAAGAGCTTTGGCTCATCGGGCTTCAAGGTGGCCTTCAGGTCATCCTCCGCCCCCTTCTCCAAGGTAGAAATAGACCTGGTCCTCTTAGCCAGGGAGATGCCCCTCTACCTCCTGGCTGCTTACGCGGCTGGCAGGAGGGATAGGGTGATCGTGAAGGCGAACGTGCCCGCCAGGCCGGATTTCCACCTTGAGGTCTTCGGGAAGGGGAGCTCCCTGAGGCGCGAGGTGGAGCTCAAGGCCGGGAAGTTCAAGCACGTGGAGGCAGGTGGCCTGAGCAAGTTCATGGAGGTGCGGTCCACAAGCCCGAGGAAGGCAGCAAATCTCCTCTCGAAGGGCGTCTTCGAGCGCCTGATGGCCGTTAGGCAGTGCCTTGAGCGCTTCTCCATCTCCCGGCGGGAGCCCCACGTGCTCATCGTGTGCAGGCGGGATGAGGCCATGGTAGGCCCCGTGCTCGACCTGCTTGAGACCACGGCCAAGGCCCTGAGGGAGCTCTCGGGTGCCCCGGGCGCTGAGGCCCCTACCCGTGGCAGGAGAGGGAGGAGATGATGGGCTTCAGCTCCTCTAGGTCCTCCAACAGGTAGGATCCCCCTGCTAGCTCTAGCCAGAGCAGGCGCTCGGTCCTCTCGCAGAAGAAAGCTGCCACCAGCACGTGCCTCACCTCCTCGCCCCTAAGCAGCCTCTTCCTCCGCCTCACGAGGGCCAGGTAGCGGGCGCTGTGCCCTGAAACCTCCAGGGAGCCCTTCTCAAGCACCTCGGACCGGGGGTCGGCCTCCAGCTTCCTGAGCCTCTTGGCCACGTAGGCCTCGGCATCAGATGGCCTCCTGAAGTCCCTGGCCTCCACAGACAGGAGGTAGGCCCGCCTGGCCTCCGGGTTCACGAGGATGGCCTTCACCTTCCCCCTGAGCACCCACCTGAAGCCGCCCTCCGGGCACCAAGCGCCCAGCATATCGCACTCCAGGGGCTCGGGGGACATGCGCAGCTCCCAGGGCTCGGGCAGCTCCAAGAGGGCGAAGGCCCCCACGCCGAAGAAGGGGCTGTAGCCGCCTATGAAGCCCCTGCGTGTCCCGCGCTCCTCCTCGCTCAAGCCGTGAGATGCTCGCGTGATGCCTTCTTATGTCTTGCCCCTCCAAGAGGAAGGGTTATCCCATCCTCGATGGACAGCCTCGGGGGAGGGCAGAGGGGAGTGGCCAAGGTATTCGCGCTCTTCATAGCGAGGAGGGAGGACGGCGTCCCGATCTACTCCAAGAACCTAGCGCCGGACAGGGTGAACCCGGACCTGATCTCAAGCCTCCTCACGGCCCTGAGGGAGCTCGTGAAGGAGATCTCGTTGGGCGGGGATGCTGGCCTGAGGCTCATAGAGGCACATGGCTTCAGCATCCTCATCGAGCCGGGGAACCTGATCTTCGGCGCCCTGCTCACGGACAAGGAGGACCCGCTGCTCAGGGACTGCCTGAGGATCACGGTGAGGACGTTTGAGGAGCAGTTCAAGGAGCCGCTTGAGAAGGGGGAGCCGGATACCGAGGTCTATAAGGCGTTCGATGAGGTCTGCGATAGGATACTCTCCGTCATAGCCCTGAGCTCCTACCACGTGCCCAAGCTGGGCGGCTGGGCTGAGGGCGACATAAGGATACCGGAGGAGCTCTGGGCCGTGATGAGGCACATAGATGGCCGTAGCACTGTGGCCGAGCTGGCCGAGAGAGCTGGCCTCAGCCTTGAGGAGACCATAGAACGCGTGAAGAGGCTGGCCGAGAGGGGCGTGGTGGAGGTAGATGTCTGCGAGCCTGTGGAGGCCGTGGCGAGGGCTTACGAGGACATCTTGAACGAACTCACGGGCAAGTTCACCGAGCTCCTGGGCAGGGCCGTGGTGGCCAGGTTGGTCGAGGACACGCTGAGGGATTGGGGGGAGCCGTGGATGGCGCACAAGGGGGAGGGGAAGCTCACGGCCCGCGAGCTAGAGCGGCTGGCGTGGCTCCACACGCCCAAGGAGGTGGCAAACATGATGAACAACCTTCTGGGCACGCTGGCTGGCAAGGCCAGGGAGCTCCTAGGCGAGCTAGCCACCGACCTCAACCTGACGGCCCGGAAGACCCTGCTAGCTAAATATAGACCTGTCCTTGAGAAGTTCGAGGCCCTGGAGGGGGAGGGGAGTGCTGGTTGAGCTAGTGCCAGACATAACGCTGGCCGTGCTCTACCTGCTGGCCTGCCTCGCTGCCTTCACCATAAGAGGAAAGCTCTCCGGCAGTCTGGTGGCCAAGCGCTTCACGACCATGGGCGTAGGCTGGCTCCTGGGCCTGCTGCTGATAGGGGCGCGCCTGGCCATCGAGCACTACCGGCCCCTCAAGTTCTACACGCCCGACATCGCCTACCGGGCCATTGGCCTGCTGGCTATCCACCTGCCGATGCTGTTGGCGGCCCTGTCCCTCATCAGCCTGGCCGCCTTATACAGCCGATACACATGACCCCGAGGGCCTAGGTGGCGATGCCCAGGCTCAGGAGCTCCTGGGCCAGCATCACGAAGGCCTTTTCCACGTTCTCACCGGTCTTAGCCGATGTCTCCACGAAGTCTAGTGGGATGCCGTATTGCTCCGCGAGTAGATCCCTCATCTCAGCGCCCTCCTCCGGCGAGACGGCGTTCCTCGCGCCCTCCCTCAGGTCTATCTTGTTCCCGATGAGCACGGCGGCTACGGCATCGCGCCCCCGCCCGCAGTTGGAGATGAACTCCTCCAGCCAGCAGGGGATGTGCTCGAAGGTCTCCCGCCTGGTAACATCATAGACTAGAAGGCCTCCCACGGCCCCCACGTAGAAGGCCTTGCGCACCTGCTTGAAGTGCGGTTGGCCAGCCAGGTCCCAGATGATGAACCGCATCTGCCTGCCATCTACCTCTATGGTCTTGGCCGCGAAATCAGCCCCTATGGTCATGATGTAGGTGGCCCTGAAGCCCTCGCCCATGAAGCGCTTCCTCAGCGTGGTCTTCCCGACCCCTCCATCGCCCATCAGCACTACCTTGAACTTATACATGGCCCAGCCCTTATCACGAGGGCCCTCCCCAGGGGCGATATAAGGCTTATTTTGGTCCCCCAGCCCTGGCGGGCGAGGGAGGCCGTGATGGCCAGGGGCTTCGACCCTTACGCGGTGATCAAATACCCGGTGATGACGGAGAAGTCCATGCGCATGGTGGAGGAGGAGAACAAGCTGGTCTTCATAGTGGACCGCAGGGCCAACAAGCCCACGATAAAGAGGGCCGTGGAGGAGCTCTTCGACGTAGAGGTCGAGAAGGTATGGACCATCATAACGTCCAGGGGAGAGAAGAAGGCCATAGTCAAGCTCAAGCCCGAGTATAAGGCCACGGACGTGGCCGTGAAGTTGGGCATCCTGTGATGATGCTGGCCCGAGCTGGCCTGGTGAGGCTTTTTATAACACCACAAGCAGGCACCTCCTAGCGAGGGGGCAGGGATGGGCAAGCGTATCCTGGTGCAGCGCAGGGGGCGTGGCACTCCCACGTTCAGGGCTAGCACGCACAAGAGGGTAGCTCCCGCCAGGTATCCGCCCCTGAACGGCGAGCAGGCCCCGCTCAAGGGCCTGGTGGTGGAGCTCGTCCACGACCCAGGCCGCGGCGCCCCCCTGGCCCTGATAGAGCTGGAGGATGGCCGCGAGTTCTACACGTTGGCGGTGGAGGGCATGTATGAGGGCCAGATCATAGAATACGGCCCCGGTGCCTCGAACGCCATAGGCAACATAGCCCCCGTGGGCGAGATCCCGGAGGGCACCCTCATCTGCAACTTGGAGCTCCGGCCTGGCGATGGCGGGAAGCTGGCCCGTGCCTCCGGCGCCTACGCCACCATCCTGGCCCACACGCACGAGGGCACGATGGTGAAGCTCCCGTCCGGCCGCACCAAGCTCCTGAAGGACCGCTGCAGGGCCACCATAGGCGTGGTGGCGGCTGGCGGCCGCATAGAGAAGCCCTTCCTGAAGGCTGGCAAGAAATACTGGTGGATGAAGGCGAAGGGGCACAAGTATCCGCGCGTCCGCGGCGTGGCCATGAACGCCTGCTCCCACCCGTTCGGCGGGGGCAGGCACCAGCATCCCGGTAAGCCCACGACCGTCTCCAGGCACGCGCCACCCGGCCGCAAGGTAGGCCACATCGCCGCCCGCATGACCGGGCGCAAGGAGAAGAAGACCGTGAGGGGCGGGAGGCGCTAGACAGCGCGCCAGCCAGCCCGCCCGGGCGTCCTTCAGCTTAACGTGAGCAGGCGGAGGTGCCCTGATGGGCATTATCAAGAGGCAAGAGTTCCTCCTGTTCTCAGGCGCCTTCCTAGCCGAGCTCCTGTTCGGCCTCCTGATGGTGCTCACGTGGGGCACCGCCTTCTGCTCCGGCGATGCCATCTACCACCAATACATACCCAGGCTGGTGGCCGAGACAGGGGACCTAAGGCACCTCGGCGTCCTCTGGCTTCCCTTCCTCCACGTCCTCCTGATCCCCCTGGTCCGCCACGATTTCCTCTACACGACGGGGCTCGCGGGGACAGTGGTGAGCGCCCTGGCCACGGGGCTTGCCTGCGTCTTCCTCTACAGGCTCGTGGGGAATGGCGAGCCCGGTCTGGCGGCCCCCTTCGTCCTGATGTGCAACGTGTTCACGCTCATCCACGGGGCCACGTCCATGATGGAGCAGTGGGCCATGGCCTTCCTCCTGGCGGCCGCCTACTACCTGAGGCGCTACCTGGCCAGCGGGAGGGCCGCGGACTTCCTGAAGTGCTCTGCTGCCTTCTGCCTGGGCTGCCTGACGAGATACGAGGTCTGGCCGCCAGCCGCCCTGGCCGTGCTGACCTGCCTGATTAAGGAGGCCCGGTCAGGAAAGCGGGCCAGGCTGCTCCTCTCCCCGCTGCCCCTGCTCGGGTCGGCTAGCTGGCTCGGCTGGAACTACTACCTGACGGGCGACCCCTTAATGTTCCTCCACCACCCCCTCGGCCCTCAGTTCTGGAACAGGGTTCCCGGCCGCTGGTATGCGAGCCCCTACCTGGCCCTGCCCGCCGCCCTGGCCATGATATACTCGGCCTCAGGCCTCATGCTCGTGCCAGCCATCAGGGAGGCGAGGGGGCTCCTCAGGGCCAAGGAGCTCCCCACGCTCCTGGCCGCTGGCGTCCTGCTCTCGCCAGCCCTCTTCCACATGGCGTTGGCGCCCACCATATTCTTCTTCGGCTCCCTCAGGTATTTCTACGTGAGCGTGCCAGGCCTCATCTACTTGGCCTACCTCTACTACCGCGAGAAGCTGGGCCAGGAGGCCGGGAAGCCCCGGATGCTGGCCAAGGCCCTCGTGATGCTCATGCTACCGGCCTATCCCCTGCACGCCTTCACCCTGGCCTACGGCATGTTCCCAGGCATCTACCTCAGGGATGTCCGCGAGCACATGATCGAGCTGAGGGCCATAGCGGCCGAGATAGGCGATGGCACCGTGCTCGTGGGCACGGACAAGGCAACATGGCTCTCGGTCTTAGGGGGCCTGAGCCCGTCCCAGATAGTAAACCGCGATGACGATTGCTTCTTGGAGGCCATGGAGGAGCCCTGGCGCTACGTGGACTTCGTGCTCATAGTCAGGATGGCAGATCACCCGCTCCTGCCCGCCTTCAACGAGGTCTATGGAGGCCGGTTCTACATCTACCGCTACTACTACGATCCCTCCTGGCGCTCCGAGTTCCTCAGCCACTTCGAGGCCGTGTTGGCCACAAAGCACTACCTGCTCTTCGCCCTGAGGGAGTAGGCCATAGGCCAGCGGAGGCGTTAAAGATTAATTAGGAGGTGGCCGAGGCTCCCGTGGTGGAGGGCCGTGCCGAAGAAGTTCACCTACAAGGGCTACACGCTGGAGGAGCTCCAGAAGATGCCCATGGACGAGTTCATCAAGCTCCTGCCAGCCAGGCAGAGGCGCAGCCTGCTGAGGGGCCTGACGGAAGCCCAGCGCATCCTCTTGGAGAAGGTCCGCAAGGCGAAGAAGGCCCTGCAGGAGGGCAAGAAGATCGTGATAAAGACGCACGTGAGGGACATGATCATCCTGCCCGAGATGGTGGGCCTCACCATCCACGTCTACAACGGCCGCGAGTTCGTGCCCGTGGAGATCAAGCCGGAGATGATAGGCCACTACCTGGGCGAGTTCGCCATCACCTGCAAGCCCGTGAAGCACGGCGCGCCTGGCGTGGGCGCCTCCCGCTCCTCCATGTATGTGCCCCTCAAGTGAGCATCATGAGGGCCGCGGCGCTCGTCCTCCTGCTCTACCTCCTGTCCTGCCTCTCCCCCATCTCGCCCGTCAGCGCGTGGGCGGGCGCTGGCCAGAGCCAGGCTCAAGCCCCCTGCCAGGTGGAGCCCAGGAAGGACCTGGTCTTCCTCTACGGGGTCAACCTGACCTACATGAACAGGGGCGGGGAGCCCGTGGAGCTCTCGGATGCCGACCTGGCCTTCCCCGTGTTCATGAACAGCTCCTGGCAGAAGGCCAGGCTGATCTGGACCTCGCCTCCCGTGGAGAAAGTGGCCGTGGATGCGGATGGCAACCTCTGGGCCGTCCTGTCCGTCGAGGACCGCACGCTGGAGCCGGGGGAGAACCTGACCCTGTCCGCGAGGTTCGAGATCACCACGAGGCCCAGGGATCCTCCTGCCATCTCGGTTCAGAGGGCTGGCGACCTGGGCGATGTGCCCTGGCTGCTGAAGAGGGAATACTGCCGCCGAGCTGCCTGCTGGCTCACGGACGACCCGGCCCTGGTCTCCTTGGCCCATCAGCTGGCGGGCAACAAGACGAACGTGCTTGAGATCATCGCTGCCTTCGTGGCCTGGATCCACAAGGAGGTGGCCTACGAGTCCCATGAGATACCGCTCTATCCGAACGAGACCTACAAGGGCAGGCGGGGCGATTGCGATGACCAGGCCAACCTCTTCATCACGCTCTGCCGCATCGTGGGCGTGCCAGCCTACCTCCAGGTGGGCTGCATCTACCTGCCGGAGCCCATGCCCAGGCACGCCCTGGCCTGGGATGGCCACTACGAGCTCTCAGCCTTCCGCGTGGGCTGGCACGGCTGGGCGGTCGCCTACGTGCCCCCCTGGGGCTGGCTGCCCGTGGACCTGACGGCCTCGGCTGGCCTGGAGGAGGACCCGCTCAACGCCATCAGGACGGCCATCGCCTGGTCGCAGTTCACTATCATAGCGGTCGAGATAAGGACCGTGGACTACGTGGGGGCCACCAGGGCCGCCAGGGAGGAGGTGGTGAGCTCAGGCCTCTACATCAGGGAGGAAGAGGCCCTCAGGCTGGTGCGCGAGGAGGTGAGCACGAGCTACATGCAGGAGCTCGTGAGGAAGCTCGCGACCTACCTGCTGCTCACGATGGCTGTGCTGGGGGGCACAGCGCTCGCGGTCGGGATATTCCTGGCCAGGAGAAGAAAGCGGCCGCGCCAGCTCATCCCGAGCTGGCCGGTCATACCAGGTCAGGTGCTCAGAGGGCCCCGAACTCCTCATACCACTCGTAGTAGAGCTTCACCATGTTGGGCTT
>CAZPDR010000027.1:0-8584 GCA_964585495.1 uncultured Candidatus Bathyarchaeia archaeon | reverse complement strand
GCCATAATAAGCCCCTGGGATGGCCCCCTTATATGAGGGCCCGCCGCTCCTAATGGGGATGAAGGACGTGGTGGAGAGGGCCATCTCGGACGCCGAGTTCGAGTTCGCGAACGCTAAGGTGCGCGTGCAGGCCGAGTGCGATTTCCAGGCCCTAGAGCTCCCCGGCCTCAAGATAGGCCCCTTCAGCAAGGGGGAGCGATACAGCCTCCCCCTCTGGGTGGCGCTTGAGCTGGCCAGGAGGGGCGTGGTCAGGCTGGTGGAGCCTGCCGAGCTGAGCGTGGACGAGCTCATCAGGGCGCACAGCAGGGAGACCCGCCTCTCCCGCGGCCTCGCGGCCGATTTGCCCAGCGATTTCTACCCGAGGCTCAGGCGCCTCTTGGCTAAGCTGCGCGAGGAGGCCAGCCGAGATCCCTCCAGGCTCCGCGAGCTGGACAGGGTCCAGCACATGGCCCGCGACATCGTGAACGTGCGCCTGAAGAAGGTCATCTCCCTGGCCTCAAGCGTGGCCCGCAGCCCCCTCACGCGCAAGCACCTCACGCCCGAGGAGGAGCTCCTCTTCGACACGATAGGCGACCTGGCGGATGCCTGGCGGGAGGAGGTGGTGGGGAATGCAGGAGGACATGGGCCTGGGTCCAGGTCCAGGGCTAGATGAGGAGCTCCTCGGCCTGGCGGAGGGAGAGGCAGAGGCCAGGCCGCTTGAGCCCGAGAAGGCAGAAATAGAGCTGGCCGAGCTGGCTGAGCAGGAGTTCAGAGCCCTCTTCAAGCTGGAGAAATACAGGCAGCGCATAGCCAAGATGGCCCGCGATGGCAGCACGTCCGTGGTGGTGGACTACGAGGACATCTACGCCCGCAGCCCAGAGCTGGCCAAGGCCCTGGTGGAGAGGCCGGGCGAGGTCCTGTCTTACGCGGCCGCGGCCGCCAAGGAGCAGCTAAGGATAGAGGAGCCCGAGTATGCCGAGAAGGTCAGGGCCGTAACGGTCCGCATCAACCGCCTGCCGGAGCTCCTGCCCCTCAGGCGCCTCAGCTCGGCCCACATAGGCAAGATGGTGTCCGTGGAGGGCATCGTGGTCCGCGCCACACCCGTCAGGCCGCTCGTGGTGAACGCAGTCTTCAAGTGCCTCCGCTGTAGTCAGCCCGTGATAACGGGCATCAGCAGGCCCATGCCGACCGCGCCCGAGCCGCGCACCTGCCCCTACTGCAAGAGCAGGGGGCCCTTCGAGCTGGACGAGAGCCGGACGGAGTTCGTGGACTACCAGGAGATAAGGGTCCAGGAGAAGCCCGAGGACCTCCCGCCAGGCCAGCTCCCGCGCTGGGTGAACGTGCGCATCATAGGCTCCGACCTCGTGGACGTGGCCCGGCCTGGCGACCGCGTGGTCGTGACGGGCGTGGTGCGCGTTATGGCGCTCCCCGGCCGGGCCAGGCGAGGCCTTGAGATGTATATAGAGGCGAACAACGTGGAGGCCACCACCCGCGAGGAGGAGGCCGTGGAGATAAGCCCTGAGGAGGAGGCCAGGATAAGGGAGCTGGCCAAGGACCCGGACATCCACGAGAAGATAATAAGGTCCATAGCGCCCTCCATCTACGGCTACGAGCACATCAAGGAGGCCATCATGTATCTCCTCTTCGGGGGCGTTACCAAGGAGCTCCCGGACGTGCGCAAGCGCGGCGACATCCACGTGCTCCTCATAGGCGACCCGGGCACGGGGAAGAGCGCCCTCCTCCAATACGTGGCCAGGATAGCGCCCAGAGGCCTCTACACGAGCGGGAGGGGCACCACGGCGGCTGGCCTGACGGCTGCCGTGATACGGGAGGCCCAGGGAGGCATGAGCCTTGAGGCCGGTGCGCTCGTCCTAGCCGATAAAGGCGTGGCCTGCATAGACGAGATTGAGAAAATGAGGCCCGAGGACCGGGTTGCCATGCATGAGGCAATGGAGCAGCAAACAATTTCCATAGCCAAGGGCGGTATCGTGGCTACTCTAAACGCGAGGACGGCCATTCTGGCTGCCGCGAACCCCGATTTAGGCCGTTATGACCCGTATAGGTCGGTGGCGGAGAACGTCTCCAAGCTGCCCATCACCATCCTCTCGCGCTTCGACCTCATCTTCGTGATAAGGGATGTGCCGGACAAGGAGCGCGATGCCCGCATGGCCGAGCACGTCTTGGAGACGCACAGGATGGGTGGCGCGGCCGCTGAGCCGCCCATACCGCCGGAGCTCCTGCGCAAGTATATCAGCTACGCGAAGATGATAGAGCCCAAGCTGACGGACGAGGCCATCCAGCGCATCAAGGATTTCTACCTTGAGATGCGCGCTAGGAGCGAGGCGGAGGGGGCGCCCATAGCCATCACGGCCCGCCAGCTCGAATCGCTCATAAGGATAGCCGAGGCCCGCGCCCGGGCTGCCCTGCGCGAGCACGTAACGGCCGAGGACGCGGAGGCCGCCATAAACATCATGAAGCGCTCCCTCCAAGAGGTGGGCATGGACCTTGAGGCGAGGACCATAGACATAGACGTCATCATGACGGGCAAGTCCAAGAGCCTGCGCGACAAGCTGCAGCTCGTGCTGAACACCATCGCCAGGCTGGACGAGGGCGATGGCGTGAGCGAGATGGACCTCATACGCGAGCTTGAGCCCCAGGGCCTCTCCGAGGCGGAGATAACGCGCCTGCTGGGCGTGCTGAGCAAGGACGGGCTTGTCTTCCAGGTCCGGCCGGGCAGGTATAGGAAGGTGTGAAGGTGCCTCAGCCACCGTGCCCTGTGGTGGCTTTATACGGTGAGCCCACGAGCCGTGCAGGGGATTGCCTGCTCTGGGGCTGGGAGGGAAGCGTGAGGCACCTTGAGGGTGGACGAGCTGCCCGTGGATGAGCAGGTGAAGGCCATCCTGCGCGAGCAGGGCATATCAGAGCTCTTCCCTCCTCAGGAGGAGGCCATCAGGGCTGGGGTGCTTGAGGGGCGCAACCTCGTGCTGGCCAGCCCAACGGCCTCTGGCAAGACGCTCGTGGCCGTGCTCTGCGCCATGAAGCACGTCCTGGAGCGAAGCGGGAAGGTGCTCTACCTCACCCCCCTCCGCGCCCTCGCGAGCGAGAAATACGAGGAGTTCAAGCGCTTCGAGCGCGTCCTCAAGCCAGATGGCGAGCCCATCAGGGTGGCCATCTCCACGGGCGATTACGATAGCCCCGAGCTGGAGCTGGCGGCCGCGGACATCATAATAACCACGAACGAGAAGGCGGACTCGCTGCTCAGGCACCGCTCCCCCTGGCTGAGGCAGGTCTCGCTCGTGGTGGCTGATGAGGTGCACCTCCTCACCTTCGCGGACAGGGGGCCCACGCTTGAGGTGGTGCTGGCCCGCCTCATGAGCTTGAACCCGGGCCTGCAGGTGCTGGCGCTCTCGGCCACGGTGAGCAACGCGGACGAGGTGGCGGAGTGGCTGGGCGCCGCCGTGGTGGACACGGATTGGAGGCCGGTGGAGCTGAGGGAGGGCGTCCTCTACGGGGACGAGGTTTACTTCAAGGACGGGCAGGTGCTCAGGCTGCCGAGGGCTGGCGGGAGGAAGCCCGTGCTAGCCCTCATGGACAGGACGCTCCGCCTGGGCGGGCAGGTGCTCGTGTTCGCGCCCACCAGGCAGAGGGCCGTGAGCCTGGCCAAGAGGCTGGCCGACTTCGTGGCCGAGAGGCTGTCGGATGCCAGCAGGATGCTCTTGGAGCGCGTGGCCGAGGAGCTCCTGGCCGCTGGCGAGCGCACCCGCTTGAGCGAGACGCTGGCCGAGCTGGTGAGGCACGGGGTTGCCTTCCACCACGCTGGCCTCGGGGGAGCACACAGGCGCATCGTGGAGCGGGAGTTCAGGGCAGGGCACATCAAGGTCCTCACGGCCACGCCCACCCTGGCCTACGGCGTGAACCTCCCGGCCCGCACGGTCATCATAAGCGATTACAGGCGCTATGAGCCAGGATACGGCTACTCGGACATCAGTGTGCTGGACTACAAGCAGATGGTGGGGCGTGCTGGTCGCCCAAAGTATGACCGGGTGGGGGAGGCCATCCTCTTGGCCAGGACGGAGGAGGAGCTGGAGTTCCTCATGGACGCCTACGTGCGTGCTGAGCCGGAGCGCATCTGGTCCAAGCTGGCGAGCGAGAGGGTGATGCGCTCCCACGTGCTGGCCACCGTGGCCTCGGGCTTCGCGTCAAATGAGGAGGAGCTCCACGCCTTCTTCGCCCGCACCTTCTACGCGCACCAATACGGCTCGGGCACCATGAGGGCCGTGATAAGGAAGGCCCTCCGCTTCGTGGTCGAGCACGGCATGGTGGTGCGCGAGGAGGATGGCTCCCTGAGGCCCACGCGCTTCGGCAAGCGCGTCTCGGAGCTCTACATAGATCCGGAGTCGGCCGTGGTGCTGAGGGAGGCGCTCGTGGAGCGCTGGCACCTGCCGGGCAAGCCCACCGACCTGACGTTCCTCCACCTCATCGCCCACACGCCGGACATGTGGCCCAGGCTGAGGCCCTACCGGAGCGAGCTAGAGGACCTGGTGGCCTTCCTGGAGGAGCACGAGCAGGAGCTCTTCTTCGAGGCACCCGACCCGGAGGTAGATGCCATAGGCTTCGAGGAGTTCTTGGGCGAGCTGAAGGCAGCACGGGTGCTCAAGGCATGGGTGGAGGAGGCACCCGAGGACGATATACTCGGCACCTACCGCGTTCAGCCAGGCGACCTCTACCGGCTGGTGGAAACGGCCCGTTGGCTCCTCTACGCTGCCCGCGAGCTCGCCATCCTTTTCGGGCGGAAGGAGGCCGCTGTGCGCCTCTCGGTCCTGATGGAGCGCGTCAGGCACGGCGTGAAAGAGGAACTCCTGCCCCTCGTGCGCCTCAGGGGCGTGGGGCGCGTGAGGGCGAGGCTGCTCTACCGTGCTGGCTTCAGGACGCCAGAGGACCTGAGGAAGGCGAGCGTGAGGGAGCTGCTCAAGGTGCCCCAGATAGGCCCCAGGCTGGCGCTCAGCCTGAAGGAGCAGGTGGGCGGCCAGATCACGCGCGAGGACCTGGCCGCCGTGAAGAAGGAGGAATGGGTGCAGAAGACGCTGGCCGACTTCACCTAGCCGAGGGTTAGCTAGCCCGCCCGGCTTAGCGCCCGGTTACCCCCATCTGGCGGCCACCAGCTCCTCTATGGAGACGCCCTCCAGGGCCTCGGCCACGCGGGCAGCCGCCCTCTTGGCCATGTAGAGGGCCACGCCCAGCTTCACGTCCTTGTTCACCAGGAGGATGAGGATGGCCTCCTTCCCCGCCCGGGTGAGGAGGAGGTAGCCATCGCTGCCGCACACGATGCCTAGCTCGAAATCGCCCAGCCTGAGGTCGATGCCCATGCGCTCGGCTATGCTGAGGACGGAGGAGCCCATGGCGGCCATGAGGTCCTCGTCCACGCTTGAGGGCATGAAGCTCTCTATCACGAAGCCATCATAGCTTATGACCGCCAGAGCTCTCACGCCCGGGGTCTCCTCCTTAATTGAGTTAAGTATCTCCCTCAGCCTGGCCAGCTCGGCCAAACCCTCCCCGCTCCCGGCCATTTCCCCTCACACCCCCGAATAAATCTAACTACTTAGGAGCTCGCTGTTCAAAGCGCTCCTTTATCTTGCGCAATAGCTCCTTGAAGGGCTTATCTACATCTTTCATGAGCTTGGCAGAGGTCTCCACGTAGGTGTCTAGGCCCAACATCTCCATGAAGTCCCGGATGTCCGTCTCCCTCACCTCGTGCTCTAGGTCGGCCTTCGTGCCCACGAGCACCATGGGGATCTCGCCCGCCACCTCCCTTATCACCTTGGCCCAATCTACGAGCGTGGTCAAGGTCATGAGGGAGGAGAGGTCGAAGGCGAGGAGCGCCCCATGGGCCCTGCTCATGAGCTTGGGCAGGTTGTAGAGCATCCTGACGAACCTGGGCTGGCCGCTGAAGTCGTATATCATGAACTTGCACTTCTGCCCCTGCTCGCCCTCCACCACGCAGGTGGCCAAGCGGAGGCCGATGGTGATCTCGTGCTCAAAGAACCTCCCGTAGCGGTAGGCGTCCACGAGCGTGCTCTTCCCCACGCCGCCATCGCCCACCAGCAGTATTTTGAAGACCCTCATCCCTCGCGCTCTCTGTCCGCTTAAGATTCTTAAATGTTAAGCTTTTTCCCGCCTTTGGGCCAACGCTTATATGAGCAACCATCGGGCTAGTAGCAGCATGGCGGTGCGAGCTCTCCTAGGTGGTCTGCTCGTCTCCCTGGGCGCCCTCCTCGTGCTCCTCTCCTTCGCGGTCGCCTACTGCTACATGACCGGGCAGAGTTACCCCCTCCTGCCAGAGATCGGCGAGGAACTCGACCTCCTAAGCATGATAGAGGCCCAGGTGCCGGGGCTTGAGCTCAGCAGGTATGTGGCGGGCGACGTGCGCGTGCTGGTGAACGCGGGCCTCCTAGCCCTCGGCCTCCTCATAATCCAGGGCATCGGCTACGTGCTGATGAGCTTGGGCGGGCGCGGGCTGGCCTCCCGTTCCTAAGGCTTATAATCTCTGGTGCCTATCTCAGCCAGGTGGGCTCATGGACGCAGCTAGGGCAGCAGGTGCCGCTCTGCTGGCAGTAGGGATAGGCCTATTGCTCTTCACGTTCTACTGCGCTTACATGGAATACCTGGGCGCCCCAGAGGTGAAGATAGAGACGACCGGAGGGGCGGCTGCCGAGCAGGCCTGGACCATCTTCACCCAGATACTCCCCTACCTGATAGAGCCGTGCATCAAGGTGATGTTCCTGGGCGTGATGGGCTGGGCGGGCGTGGTGCTCACGAGCAGGGGGGTCCAGCTCCTCAGGGCCACAGCAGCGGCAGGAGCTCCTGCCCCGCCACCCGTCGCACAAGCCGTCCCGGTATTAGCGCCCGTGGCAGGGCCACCGCCACAGCAGCCCAAGAGGTAGGCTCGGGCAGCAGGGAGAAGGGCTAGTGAGAGGGAGGGGCCTTGAGGGTAACGCTCAGAGCCCTATCCGTGGCCACCGGCCTCCTCTGGCTCTTCATAGGCCTGTTCCTGGCCACCACCATTTACTCGGCCATGCAGATAGGCATAGAGGAGGTCAGCATCAGCCCCCCGCAGGTCGAGGGCGCCGCGCTCTGCTATAACATCACCATCACCATCTACAACGGGGGCTTCTACGACATAAGGAACCTGACCATAACCACCACGATGATACTTAACCTGACGGGCGATGCCATCTTGAGCACATCGTCCATGCTGCCAGCCATCGAGAAGGGCGAGAGGGGGACGCTCATGCACATCGTTGTCCTAGACCTGGCCGCGGTCCAGGAGGAGAACGCCACGGTCTTCAGGATACTCATGCTCAACAACAGCGACATAACCGTGATCTCCTCCATCGGGCTCCTCTACGCCTACACGTTCTGGACGGAGCTGAGCACGAACTTCACGGCCACCTGGGGGGCACCGCTCTCCGGCATGCGGGTGTGGGCCTACGAGCTCTCGGGCGATGTCTTCTCCTTCAACATGACCTTCGTGAACAGCTCCCCCATGAGCTACTCCTTCTGGGTGGAGGTGCTCAACGACCGGGGCGAGGTGGTGGGCACGTCCTCACCGGTTGACATGGCGCCAGGCCACATGCTCACGGGGAGGGTGGATGTGCCGGTGGACTTAGGCCGTTGGACGGGCTCTGGCACGATAGTGGCCCACCTGAACGTGGAAGGCACGCACCTCAGCCTCCCGGTGGTGGAGTATCATGTATGAGCCGAGCGCGAGGGAGAAGGCCAAGGGCCTCATCGTGCGCGTGCTCAGGGCCACGCTGGCGGGCGTGATAGCCTACATAACCAGCTACGTGATCCCCCAATACCTCCTCAGGAACTTCCTCAGGGCCTTCGGGGGCGCCATGCCTCCCGGCGCTTTAACGCCCTCGGAGCTCCTCGTGCTCTTCGCCACCATCGTGGTCTTCTTCGCGGCGGCCATAGAGTTCACGAGGGACACGGTCTTCGAGCACGCCCTGGCCATCGGGAGGGCCATCACGCTCCTCTTCTTCTTCATCTACACGGCCGGGGGAGGCGTGGTGCACCTGACGCTCACGCCCGAGCTGGGGGTCCCGGTGCCCATGGAGGTCACCATAGATGCCACGAAGCTCCTCTTCATGATCGTGGGCATAGACCTGCTTGAGATAGGGAAGAGCCTGGTGGGCGCGGTCTACGAGGTCAGCGAGCGCGTGGACAGGGAGCTTGAGCGGGAGCTGGAGAGGGAGCTGAGAAGGTGAGGGTAGCCACCGGGAGCCTGCTGCGAGGAGCAGGTATTTTAATAGGTGCTCGCCCACCGCGATGGAGGGGCTGGGCTTGCTGGTCGTGAGGAACCTGCACGCTGGCTACGGGAAGTTCAACGTCCTCTTCGACGTGAGCCTGGAGGCCGAGGACGAGCAGATCACGGTGATCGTGGGCCCCAACGGGAGCGGGAAGTCCACGCTCCTTAAGAGCATCTTCGGCCTCACGACCATCTACTCCGGCAGCATAAGGCTGGACGGCGATGAGCTGACGCGCTATCCTCCGCACGAGATAGCCAAGAAGGGCGTGGCCTACCTGCCCCAGACGGAGAACGTCT
>CAZPDR010000026.1:0-8722 GCA_964585495.1 uncultured Candidatus Bathyarchaeia archaeon | reverse complement strand
TGGGCGGCTATAGGCGAGGCGGTTATGAGCGCTACATGGGCACGCCCGCGTTCAGGGAGGGCATAGAGAAGCTGCTTGAGCTGGCCAGGCAGGGCAGGACATGTATCATGTGTATGGAGCGAAACCCAAAGTATTGCCATAGGCGATTTATCGCAGCCTTCTTGGAGAGCTTGGGCGTCCGCGTGGTCCACATCCTAGGCTTCAGGTCGGCCAAGCTCACGGACTTCGGACTAAGGAGGAAAAACAGGAGGCGAGGACAGCAAGGGCTGCCTCCTTAGCTTGAGCACGTAGATCACGGCCGCGCCCTTATTAACGCGCGTGAGGCCGCTGGTGCCGGTGTTGAGCGCTCAGGGGAGGCCTCTGGTGCGCGTGGGCACGGACGTGGAGCTCCCGCTCGTGGGCGCCATAGCCTTCGGCGTGATAGATAGGGGCACGAACGTGCTCCAGGTGCGCCCGACCAGCCTGTGCCCCCTCTCCTGCCCCTTCTGCTCCACGGATGCTGGCCCGGGGTCGCGCCACCGGGCAGCCGAGTATGTAGTGGATCTGGACCTGCTGTTAGATTGGGTGGCCATGCTCGTGCGCTTCAAGGGCTCTAGGGGCGTGGAGGCGCACATAGACACCGTGGGCGAGCCAGCCACCTACCCGCGCCTTGTGGAGCTCGTCCAGGGCCTCTCGGACATCCCGGGCGTGGAGGTCATCTCCATGCAGACGAACGGCGTGCTGCTGAACGAGCGCCTGGTAGAGGAGCTGGCGGACGCTGGCTTATCGCGCGTGAACCTGTCCATACACGCCCTGGAGCCTGAGTTGGCCAAGCGCCTGGCTGGCACGGAGCGCTACGACCTAGAGCACGTGCTGGCCGTGGCGGAGGCCGTAGCCGACTCGCCCATGGACCTGCTCATCGCGCCCGTCTGGGTGCCCGGCATTAACGATGCCGAGATACCGCGCCTGATAGAGCTCGCGCTCAGGCTGGGGGCTGGCAGGCGGTGGCCTCCCCTAGGCATCCAGAAATACCTAGCCCATCGGAGGGGCCGTAAGCCACCTGGCGTGAGGCCCGTGAGCTGGAGGGCCTTTTACAGCGCCCTCAGGCGCCTAGAGGCCAGGTATAACGTGAAGCTCGTGCTCAAGCCCGAGGACTTCGGCATGAGGAAGGCCCCCCTCCTGCCCGCCCCCTTCTCGCCAGGGGAGGTGGTGAAGGTGCGCGTGGCCGCGCCAGGCTGGCTGAAGGGCGAGATGACGGGCGTGGCCAGAGGCCGGGCTATAACGCTCGTGGGCGCGGAGGGCCTAGAGCCCGGCATGACCGTGCTGGCCCGGGTGAGGCAGGTGAAGCACACCATCTACCTGGCGGAACTCCTCTAGCCCTCGGCTGCCCTGAGGAGGCGGAGGGAGTTCAGGACGACAAGGTGGAGCTGCACGAGCGAGGTCGGGAATTACTCGTGCGCGGCCGCGGATAGCAGTAGGCCATGTCTCGGTGCTCCCGCATGGCAGCTCCTTCCTCAGAATGCCTGGCGGGGGCAGCTTAAAAGGGCAAAAGCTAATAGCCTAGCCCTCCACGAAGCCAGCCTGGGGGCCGGTCGTCTAGCCTGGTAGGACACCGCCCTCGCACGGCGGAGGTCCCGGGTTCAAATCCCGGCCGGTCCACCACCCTCCACGGCCCGTAATGTGCCATAACGGGCCTCCCGAAGAAGCGTCGTGATCGTGCACTCAAGGAGATGATGAGCAAGGGCCTAGTGGTCTTCATGCGATATGAAGACCAAACATTTAAGCGCCAGGGCATGAGGTAGCCGGGGGAGGTGCGCAGGGCCTGTCAAGGAGGGGGGGCTGGCCTGAGGAGCTTGAGAACGTCCTGAGCAAGCTCCCGCCCCGCATGAGGGAGGAACTCGTGGACTTCTTCCTAGAGCGCTTTGACAGGATGAGGTCTGTGGCCTCTAGGCTTGCCTATGCCTACGTAGCCCTGAGCCTGGCCCGACATGCTGGCGTGGGGAGCCTGAGGGAGCTGGATAAGGCCTCCTACCTGGCCTGGAAGAGGGCCTTGGTGCGCTCTGGGGTCTCGGAGTTCACTCTCAGGTCCTACGTGGCCCGCGTGAAGACACTCATGAAGTGGGCCAACGGCGGGCAGGTGCCGCCCTGGTTGGCTGGCGAGAAGGGCACCATATGGGACCTCTACTCAAGCGGTGAGCACCTCAGGGACAAGATATTGCGGCCTGATGAGCTCAGGGCGCTCATAGAGGCCTGTAGCCACGTGAGGGATAAGGCTATCCTGGCCGTCCTGGCCGAGACGGGCCTCCGCATAGGGGAGCTCCTATCCCTCCGCATCAGGGACGTGGAGAGGCTCCCGGATGGCACGTTCAGGCTCAGGGTCAGGGGCAAGACGGGCCTGAGGACGGTGGTGGCCATAGCCTCTGCCCCTCTCCTGGCCAGGTGGCTGGAGGAGCACCCCCTGGCGACGGACCCGGATGCGCCCCTCTGGACCACGATAAGGGGGAGGCCGCGCCCCCTTAGGCCCAAGGCCTTCAGGGAGCACCTACGCCATCTGGCGCGAAGAGCTGGCCTTGAGAAGCCCGTGCACCCGCACATGCTACGCCACACGCGCATGACGGAGCTGGCCCGCGTGCTCACGGAGCAGGAGCTCAAGGTGGTGGCTGGCTGGTCCATGTCGAGCCGCATGGCGGCCGTCTACGTGCACCTCAGCGGCCGTGATGCGGAGGCCGCGCTCAGGAAGGCGCTAGCGCTTGAGGGCAACGTGCTCAGCTGCCTGCAGCTGGCGCCCGCCAATCTGGAGGAGGCCAAGAAAGGCCGGGAGAGGGAGGGGAGTTGAGCAGGAAGGGGGCTGAGGGCCTGAGGAAGGCTAGGCAGGGGGTGCGCTTCGAGCGTTCGATCGTCAGGGAGGCCTGGGAGAGGGGGTTCTTCGCCATCAGGGGGGCTGGCTCAGGCTCCGGCACATCCGCTTACCCAAAGCCGGATCTGCTCATCTTCAGGCCGGGTGGCGTGGTCGACGTGGTCCAGGTGAAGACGACGCGAAGGCGGGAGGTGGCTTTCCCTCCCTCCACCTGGTCGGATGAGATCCAGGCTGCTCAGCGGTTGAGAGCCCTGGGCTTCCAGGCCCGCACGTGGCTCCTCCTCAAGCTGGTGAGGCCGGGGAGGAGCGTCGAGAAGCTCATCAGGGTAGATGGGCATGAGGAGGACACGCTTAGGGCCTTCTATGATGAGAGAATGGGCGTGCTGAGATACGGGTGGCGGAAGAGAGCTAGGAGTAGGGGGGCGTGAGGGAGATACCCGTTCTTTAGTAGCCGACCGCCGCCATCATCACTGTGGGAACTCTATCCTCACGATCCTCCTTCTCTCCAGCCTCCTTATGGCGTCTAGGAACTCGCTGCGCTTCCTCCCATCCGCCTCCAGCTTCCTCAAGAGATCCCTGATGCGGGCCTTGCCCCGCCCACGCACATCGTTCTGGAGATACTCAAGAACAGCGCGTTCCACGCGACCGCACTTCCATGTTGTATTCCTGATCAGCACTATTATCCCTTCTAGTAATCTGCTTTTCTCCCCCTTTGCCACCCCTCTCCCCGCTGCGTGTTTATGGTGCCCGCTCTTATAACTTTTCACTAGACCAGTTAGTCTCACGACCACTAAGGCTTCACAAGGCTTAACTCTCAGAGCTGACATACCGTCATGGGAGGACATGCTGCCGATAAAGGACATCAACCCGACGAGGAGGGCGCCGGTGATAACGAGGGCGCTACTGGCCCTGAACGTGCTAGCCTTCGTGCCCGTCTTCTACGTGGCCTACGTGTTGGGCGATGCCGACCTATACGCGGAGCTCATGATGACCTGGGGCCTCGTGCCCTCCCGCCTGCTGCTGGGCCAAAGCCTATACGCGCTCCTGACCTCCATGTTCATGCACGCGCACATCCTCCACCTGGTGGGCAACATGATCTACCTCCGCGTCTTTGGCGATAACGTGGAGGACGTGCTCGGGAGGCTCGGCTACCTGTTCTTCTACCTCCTCTGCGGTCTGACAGCCACCTTCACGCACGTCCTCATCTGCATCCTCACGGCCTCCGGCCTCAACGTGCCCGTGGTGGGGGCCTCCGGGGCCATCTCGGGCATCCTGGGGGCCTACGTGGTGTTCTTCCCAGGGGCCCGCATACTGACCTACACGGCCTACCGGGCGATCTACGTGAAGGCCAAGTATTACATAGGCTTCTGGTTCTTCTACCAACTCCTCTGCGGCCTCCTGGTCTTCTGGAGCGGCCTCCACGTGGAGGTGGCCTACTGGGCTCACATAGGCGGCTTCCTCATGGGCGTCTTCGTGGGCCTCCTCTTCCGGGATCGCGCTAGACAGATGAGGGCTCCCGTCCCTGCCTTTAGGCCGTGGGAGGTGGTGTGGTGAGCTCGGGGCGCGGACGGGAGGTGAGGAAGGCCCTCCTGGCCATCAGCCCCTTCTTGGGCGCCCTCCTCCTCTGGGGCCTTCTGGCCCTCACCCTCGGCTCCTCATCGCCCATCGTGGTGGTAACGGGCAAGAGCATGGAGCCCACGCTGGAGCAGGGCGACCTGCTGTTCGTGAAGGCCGTGGACATAGGGGAGCTCCACGTGGGCGACATAGTGGTCTTCCACAAGCCCGGCACGGGCGAGCTGGTCGTCCACCGCGTTTACAAGATCGTGAAGGGGCCTGGTGGCGAGATACTGCTCAAGACGAAGGGGGACAACAACGAGGAGCCAGATGAGTGGCTAGTGGGCGAGGACGAGCTGGTCGGCAAGGTGGTCTACCGCCTGCCAGCCGTAGGCAAGGTGGTGCTGTTCGTGCGCAAGAACGCCCCCATCAGCATCTTCCTCCTGGCCGTGCTCTACGGGCTCTTCTTAAGCGAGCTCCTGAGGAGGCCCGGGAAGAGGTGAGGTGCCCTGTTGCCAGGCTACGCGGGCCGCATGCTGTGGGTTGACCTCACGAGCAGGAGCACGCGCGTGGAGGAGCTCCCGGATGGCCTGCTCAAGCGGTGGGTGGGCGGGAAGGGCCTTGGCGCCCGGCTCCTCCACGAGCGGCTGCCAGCTCGCGTGGACCCGCTTGGGCCTGAGAACATCATAGCCTTCCTCACGGGCCCCGTGAACGGCACGCTCATCCCCGGCGCCTCACGCCTGGCCTGCGTCTTCAAATCGCCTCTCACGGGCATCTGGGGCGAGAGCTACTGCGGCGGCCACCTGGCGCCCGAGCTGAAGGCGGCTGGCTTTGATGCCATCGCCATTACGGGCCGCGCGGATGAGCCTGTCCTGCTCGTGGTGGAGGACGGCCGTGCCGAGCTGAGGCCTGCCGAGCGCCTCTGGGGCCTGGACACCTTCGAGACCGAGGAAGCCATCAAGGAGGAGCTGGGCAAGGACTTCCAGGTAGCCTGCATAGGCCCGGCTGGCGAGAGGCTGGTGCGCTTCGCCTGCATCTGCCATGCACGTGGCAGGCAGTTTGGCCGCTGCGGCGCGGGGGCCGTGATGGGCTCCAAGAACCTGAAGGCCCTGGCGGTGCGCGGCACGGGCAGCGTGGAGGTGGCCAGGCCAGGACGCGTGGAGGAGCTGACCAAGGAGCTCCGGGAGAGGGCCCGCGAGATCTTGGGCGCCCTCACGAAATACGGCACGCCAGGCATCATGGCTAGGACTAACGCCACGGAGACCTTGCCCACGCGGAACTGGACGGAGGGGAGCTTCCCCGGCTACGAGCAGATAGGGCCGAAGGCCATGCGCTCCCGCCTGGTGGTGGCCTCAAAGGCCTGTAGAGGCTGCCCCGTGGCCTGTGGCAAGCTCTCAGAGGTCAGGGAGGGGCCCTACGCTGGCTGCCGGGTGGAGGGGCCTGAGTATGAGACCCTCTTCGCCCTCGGCTCCCTCTGCTACAACAGCTCCCTGGAGGCCGTGGCCAAGCTGAACGAGCTCTGCGATAGGCTGGGCCTCGACACCATAACGGCTGGCAACGTGCTCGCCTTCGCCATGGAGTGCTTCGAGCGCGGCCTCATAGGGCCAGAGGACACGGGCGGCCTGGAGCTGCGCTTCGGCCACCACGAGGCCATGGTGGAGGCCATTCAGCGCATAGGGAGGCGCGAAGGGCGCCTCTTCGACCTGCTGGCCGAGGGCGTGGCCAGGGCAGCGAAGGCGATCGGGAAGGGGGCCGAGGAATTCGCCATCCACGTGAAGGGGCTTGAGCCGCCTGGCTACGACCCGAGGGGGCTGAAGGGCGTGGCGCTGGCCTACGCTGTCTCGGCCAGGGGTGCCTGCCACCTCAGGCACGTCGCCTACCGCCCCAACCTCACGGGCCAGCACCCCTTCCGGCCGGGCGTGGAGGTGGACCGCCTCTCCTACGAGGGGCAGGCGGAGATGGTGGTGGAGCTTGAGGACTTCTACGCGGCCGTGGACAGCATGGTGCTCTGCCGCTTCCTCTGCCTCCCGACCATAGGCCCCATACTGTGGCCGGAGCTCGCGGCCATCTACTCGGCCACCACGGGCCTGGAGGCCAGGCCGGAGGACCTGAGGGCGCTAGGGGCCAGGATCAACGACCTTGTGAGGGCCATCAACGTGCGGGAGGGCATCACGCGCGAGCACGACACCCTGCCGGAGCGGTTCTTCAGGCACCCCATCGCGGGCCAGGTGGTGGACCGGGCTGCCTTCGAGCGCATGCTGGACGAGTATTACGCGCTGAGGGGCTGGGATGAGCAAGGGAGGCCGAGGGAGGTGCCTGCCTGAGCGGGGCGGGTGAGCCGCCTGCTGCCAGGCGAAGGCTTTAATGCTGGCGCGAGCAGGGTGCCTGAGATGTCATACGTGAAGGAGCTCCAGGCGAGGATACGCGAGCTGGCGGAGCGGAAGGGGGCCATCATCTTGGCCCACAACTACCAGCGCACTGAGATACAGGAAATCGCGGATTACGTGGGCGAGTCCCTTTTCCTGGCCCGGAGGGCCGTGGAGGCCGATGCCGAACTCATCGTCTTCTGCGGCGTGGACTTCATGGCCGAGACGGCGGCCGTGCTGAACCCGGATAAGCGCGTGATACTGCCCGAGCCAGCCTCCACCTGCCCCATGGCCGCCCAGCTCCCGGCCGAGCTGGTGAGGCGGGCGAGGCGCGAGCACCCAGGCGTGCCCGTGGTCCTCTACGTGAACACCGTGGCGGAGGCCAAGGCAGAAGCAGACGCCATCTGCACCTCGGGAAACGCTGTGGAGGTCATAAGGGCCTTAGGCGTGGACCGCGTGCTCTTCGGGCCGGACCGGAACCTCTGCTGGCACGTGGCAAGGCAGCTGCCCGACGTGGAGGTCATACCCGTGCCAGAGGCAGGCTACTGCTATGTCCATAAGCTCTTCGAGCCGGAGAAGGTGCTTAAGCTATGGAGGGAGCACTACCCCGACGCCCGCCTGCTCGTCCACCCGGAGTGTGAGCCGGAGCTCCAGCTTAAAGCCGATCTGGTGGGCTCAACCGGCCAGATGTATCGTTACGCCCGTGAATCCGAGCACAGCCTCTTCCTCATAGCCACGGAGGTTGGGCTGGTGGAGCGCATCAACAGGGAGCTCGGGCCGCATAAGAGGGCCGTGCCGGCCAAGTCAGATGCCATCTGTGCTGAGATGAAGCTGATAACGCTCGAAAAGGTCCTCAGGGCGCTTGAGAAGGAGAAGCCCGTGGTGGAGCTGCCTGCCCGCGTGGCTAGGAAGGCCAGGGAGGCCGTGGAGCGCATGTTCGAGCTCATGGGGGTCAGAGGGCCGTGAGAGGTCATGCAGCTCTCCCACCCCACGTGGTGGAGAAGGTGCGGGAGGCCCTAGCCGAGGACCTGGGGCTAGGGGATATCACCAGCGAGCTCGTGGTCCCCGAGGGCGCCTGGGCCGTGGCTGAGATAAGGGCTAAGGAGGAGGGCGTTCTCGCTGGCGTGGAGGAAGCCTGCCTGGCCTTCGAACTCCTGGGCTGCCGCACCCTAGAGGCCAAGCGGGATGGCTCGCGCGTTAAGCCGGGCGAGGTGGTCATGCGCGTGGAAGGGCCAGCTAAGGCGGTGTTGGCGGCTGAGCGCACAGCTCTGAACTTCCTCATGCGCATGAGCGGCATCGCCACCGCCACGGCCGAGATGGTGGAGCTCGCCCGGGCCGTTAACCCGCGCGTGAGGGTCGCGGCCACACGGAAGACGGCCCCGGGCATGAGGTATTTCGATAAGAAGGCCGTGGCCCTGGGCGGGGGCGATACGCACAGGCTCAGGCTAGATGATTGCGTGCTCATCAAGGATAACCACATAGCCATCGTGGGCTCCGTGGCCGAGGCCGTGAGGAGGGCCAGGGAAGCCGTGAGCTTCACGAAGAAGATAGAGGTAGAGGTCTCCACGCCTGAGGAAGCACTTGAGGCAGCTAGAGCAGGTGCCGACATAGTGATGCTCGATAACTTCAGCCCCGAGGAGGTCAGGAGAGCTCTGGAACTCCTTGAGGATGCTGGCCTGAGGTCTAAGGTCGTCGTGGAGGCCTCGGGCAGGATAAGGCCCGAGAACGTAGCCGACTACGCTAGGACAGGCGTGGACGTGATATCCTCGGGTTATTTAACTCACTCGGCGCCAGCGCTGGATTTTTCCATGGACGTGGTAAACGTGCGCTCCATGGGGCATGATACGGGGGCGCAGGAGGCCTTATAAAAGGGGGATTTAAACTTTAAATAGGCCTCAACGTGCACCATGGGGCGAGGTGATAGGGCATACCGCTTAGGCGCAAGCGGGAGCCAGATATCACCATA